>JAIXUV010000175.1 GCA_027483345.1 Verrucomicrobiales bacterium
ATGGAATCCCCGCCCGGCGGCTTGTCCCGGACCCGGCGGATCGCCACTGTTCCCGCCCATGACGCCGTCCGCCCATCGCCCCATTTCGGCCCAGACCCGCCTTTGCGCGGTCTTCGGCGCGCCGATCCGGCACTCGGCGTCCCCGGCCATGCACAACGCCGGATTCGCGACGCTGGGACTCGACTGGCGCTATGTCGCCTGCGAGGTGGCCCCGGAACGCCTCATGGAAGCCCTGGTCGGCGCACGCTCCCTCGGCTTCTGCGGCGTCAACCTGACCGTGCCCCACAAGCTGCTGGCGTTGCCGATGATGGATGTCCTCGACGACTCCGCCACCACCTGGGGGGCGGTCAACACGGTGGTGTTCGAGGCCGAGGATCCCGAGGGGATGTGGGTGCCGGTCGGACGTCAGCGCGAGATCCGTGGTCCGGTCCGGATGCGCGGCCACAACACCGACGCCGACGCTCTGGTCCAATCCCTCCGTGACGATCTGGCCATCGAACCGCGCGGCGCCCGGGTGCTCCTTTTGGGAGCCGGTGGCGCCGGACGTGCGGCGGCCCTCCGCCTTGCCGACGAAGGCGTGAACAACCTCTGGCTGTTGAACCGGACGGAATCCAAGGCGCAGGAACTCGCGGAAGAGATCGCGGAACGCTTCCCCGCGGTGGAGGTCCAGACCGGCCTGCCCGACTCCGACGTCGAGATCGTCGTCAACGCGACCTCGCTCGGGCTGAAGTCCACGGATCCCCTGCCCTTGCCCGCGGACCTCTACCCGTTGCGGCGTGCGGACGGCGTGTACGACATGATCTACCGCCCAGCCGAGACCCCGTTGCTCCGGGCGGCCCGGGAGGCCGGATGCCGGACGGCCAACGGAACCGGCATGCTCCTCCATCAAGGGGCGGCGGCCTTCACCTTGTGGACCGGCTGCCCGGCCCCGCTCGAAGCGATGCGGGTGGCCCTGGTTTCGGAACTCCACGGACACTGAGAAGACCCATGGACTGGGACTACGAGATCTACCGGCACCACGGGCCTTTCGGGCTCCCGTTCCATTTCTGGACCTTCTTCGCCTTCCTCTTCGGGGCGACCACCGGAAGCTTCCTGAACGTGGTGATCCACCGCATGCCGCTGGGGCAGAGCGTGGTGACGCCGCCGTCCCATTGCCCGAAATGCCAACGGCCGATCCGGCTGTGGGAGAACCTGCCCATCCTTTCCTGGATCCTCCTGCGCGCGCGGTGCCGCGGCTGCGGGCAGTCCATCTCCCCGCGCTACATCGCCGTGGAGGCGCTCACCGGGGCGCTCTTCGTCGCCGCCTGGCTGCGTTTCGGCGAGACCTCGCCCGGCGGCGCCGTGGCCGCGGCGATCCTGCTCGCGGGATTCACGGCCGCCACGTTCATCGACTTCGAGCACTTCATCATCCCGGACGAGATCACCCTGGGCGGCATCGTCGCGGGGTTCCTCCTCTCCATGGCCGGCCCCGGGATCCATGGAGAAACCACCGTCGCCGCGGCCCTGCGCGACAGCGGACTGGGCATCCTCGTCGGCGGCGGCGTGGTGTACCTGGTCCTGCGCCTTGGCAAGCTGCTCTTCGGACGCGAACGCGTGGAGGTCCCCGAACGCGGACGCGTGGTCCTCCACGAAACCGGCCTCCGGCTTCCGGACCGGGAACTGTCCTATGGCGACATCTTCTACCGCGACTCCGACGCCATCCAGCTCGAGGGACGCCGCGTCGAACTGGCCGACCGCTGCTACCCGGTCGCCGAGGTGAGCCTCTCCCCGAAGCGGCTGAAGGTGGATGGCGACGTGCTCGACCCCGAGTCCGAACCGTACCTCGCGGCGGAGGCCGTGCACCTGACCCTGCCGAGGGAGGCGATGGGCCTTGGCGACGTGAAGTTCATGGCGGCGATCGGCGCCTTCCTCGGCTGGAAGGCGACGTTGTTCAGCCTGATGTTCAGCTCCGTCCTCGGCGCCGTGGTCGGCGTGGGACTCATCGCGGTCGGGCGCCAGCATTGGTCCGGACGGCTTCCCTATGGCCCCTACATTGCCGCCGCGGCCACCGCTTGGCTGTTCGGCGCCTCGGCCTGGTGGGAACGGATCTTCGGCCGCTGAGCCGGGGACATTGGGAAAGGGAACCCCGCATCAAGCCGCGGGAGATCGGATCCCCCTGTGTTTTCCCGCGGACCGGGAGTTCACAACCAAGGGTGCCAAGGGTGCGGGTATTTCCCTTCGGAACAACGACGCCCGGCGACCGACGTCGGTTCTTGGCTCCTCGGCGGTTTCGCGTGAGTCACGACTTCGCCCGGTTTCCGCGGGCTACTTGCGGTGACGCGACCAACGCCCGGTCCGGATCCGGTGCCCGTAGGCGCGCAGGGCGAGGTTGGCGCCCAGGAGGACCAAGGCCAGTCCGGCTGCCGATGCGAAGTACATCGGGAGGGTGAACCACAACCGTCGGTCCGAGGCGTCGATGCAGTAGATGCCGATCATCAACAGCGTGGTCGGCACGAAGACGCCGGAGGCCATTCCAACCCCGCGGTCCTGATCGGTGAGGCGGGCCGCGTGATGGACCATCCACAGCTTGATCGCGCCGACAAAGGCCGCGACCGCGATCAGGACAACGCCAATGACGAGTTCCATATCGTGTTCCTCG
Organism: Verrucomicrobiales bacterium; assembly: GCA_027483345.1. Classification (GTDB taxonomy): domain Bacteria; phylum Verrucomicrobiota; class Verrucomicrobiia; order Limisphaerales; family UBA9464; genus SXXZ01. The sequence goes on from JAIXUV010000175.1 coordinate 2,639, forward strand.
ACCGTCAGCGTCGGAAAGATTGGGCGAAATCCGAGGCATCAACCGCCGCGGTCGTCTTCACGAACCGGGATTCCGCGATCCGGCGACCCAGTTCGGCGGCATAGGCCTCGGCATCCATCGGAAGGCCGACCGGACGCCCCTGGAGTCCGGACAGCAGCATCGCGTTCGCCAACTCAAGCGACCCCAGTCCATCGGTGCCGGGCGCGATCAATGGGGTGCCGTCGAGGATCGCCTCGGTGAAGTTCCGCATCAGCTGCGCATGGGGTTCCTCGGCGTTGTCGAAGGGGATCGCCACGTTCCAGACCCCGGGCTTCGCGAAGCCGCTCCGCGAACTGCGGCAGAACTCGGCCATGTCCTCCTCGTTGCGGATGAACGTGAGCCGACCGTCTTCCAACACCACCCGGCCACGGGTGCCGGTGATCTCCAGGCGGTTGGTTCCCGGCGCCTCGCCGGTGCTGGCCACGAAGACGCCGGTCGCGCCGGACGGATAGGTCAGGAGGGCGGTGACGTTGTCCTCGACCTCGATGTTGTGGTCGCGACCCAGGGTGACCTGCGCACGCACCTCGGAAGGAAGCCCCAGCAGCCAGGAGAGCACGTCGAGGTTGTGCAGGCACTGGTTCAGGAGCACGCCGCCCCCTTCGCCGGACCACGTGGCACGCCATCCGCCGCTCGCGTAGTAGGCGTCGGTGCGGAACCAGTCGGTGTTGATCCAGTTCACCCGGACAACCCGGCCGAGGTCGCCGGACTCGATGAGGCGACGGATCTTCTGGTAACGCGGTTCGACCCGCAGTTGGAACATCGCACCGAAGACCGTCCGAGGATTCCGCCCGTGGGCCGCGATGAGCTTCAAGGCGTCGGCCTTGTGGGCGGAGATCGGCTTCTCGACCATGAGGTGGACACCGGCCTCGAGGGCCGCGATTCCGAGCGGCGTGTGCTGGTAGTGCGGCGTCGCCACCAACACCGCGTCGACCGTCCCCGACTGGATCAGCTTCAGGCCGTCCTCCCAGATCGCCAGCGGCTTGAACTCCTCCAGCTTGGCCGGGGAGGTCGAGCAGACCGCGGTCAACTCGCACCGGGCAACGCGTCCGGCGAGCAGGTACTTGGCGTGGTGCCGACCGATGTTACCCAGGCCGATCAGGCCCAGACGGATGAACTTCATGGATGGATCAGATTCGGAAGACGTCGCCGTCTCCGGCGATGGAGACGGGGATGGCGGAGCCGAGCGCGCGGCGGGCCTGGGACTTCAGGGCGGTACTTCCGGACCAGAGCTCGCGGGCGAGATGCACCAGCACGAGCCGGCCGATGGGCCGGCCCCGCAGCTTGAGGAAGAGCTCCGCGGGCGACACGTGGGAAAGCTCGCAGACCAGCAGGTCGAGGGGCGCCTGCAGCAGCGGTTCGAGGTCGTTGACGTCCCCGATGTCAGAGGAGTGCCCGACGCGGAGTCCCTCGTGTTCGAAGACGAAACTGAAGCAGTCGAAGACGCCCCGAGGGTTCTTGGCCTGGAACGAACGCCGCAACGATTCCAGGTGGGTGGTCGGGAAGGCCTGGATGCGGACGTCGCCACACTGGACCGGTTGCCGGGGATCGATCGCCTCCCAGCTCACCGGGAATCGGATGAGATCCGGGAATAGGAGCGTCGCCTCCAGCCAATTGCGGATTGGATCGATTCCCCCGGCGGGCGCGGAAACGGCGAGCGGTCGGCGGCGTCCTTCGAGCCACAGGCCCTGGAACCACATCGAAAGGCTGCCCACATGGTCGCTGTGGAGATGGGAAAGGAGGACCCGGTCAACCTGTTCGTAGGAACGGCCGCTGGCCTTGTAGGCACTCGACAGGCCCTCACCGGCATCCACGAGGATGTGGGCTCCGCCGATGGAGTACAGGAAGGAAGAATGCCTGCGGTCCGAGCAAGGCCAACCCTCGCCCACACCGAAACAGGTCAGTTCCAACGCTCTCTTTGCGGCGGCCGCCATCGGGATGGAGAAAACTGGTTGCCGCCCCCCCTGATTGCAAGCCGGATGCCCTTCACCCATCTCCCCTTCAACCCTTCAACCCATCTACCTTTCACCCCTTCAACCCTTCCCCCCTCCCCTCTCCGCCTTCATCCTCGGACCATGCCGATCCCATTGAACCAAGGCATCCATGTGATGCACCTGTTCCTCCGCGTCGACCGGGTCCGGTGGAGCGCATTGCCGTCTGGGGAATCCGCGGCCGCCCTGGCCCGGCTGGAATCCCTTTGCGCCCGGTTCCCCGGACCGGCGCATCCGAGGCTGATGACCCTGGCCAACGTCGGCGGCAAAGCGGACCTCGGCTTCGTCTTGTTCCACGCCACCTTGGACGGTTTGAGCGAACTGCATCGGGACCTCGAGTCCGTCTTTCCGCCGGGCACCGTCTCCACCGTCTATTCCTACCTGAGCGTCACGGAACTTCCGGAGTACGTGGCGACCGACGACGACCTCCGGCGGATGATCGAGCACGGCGAACGAAAGCTCGCCCCGGGCACCCCGGAGTTCGATGCGGCCTTGGAGGCCGCGAAGAAGCGCAACGAAGACGCCAAGTTCTACCGGTTGAACCCGGAGATGGAGGATTGGGAGATCCTCTGCTTCTACCCGATGAACAAGAAGCGTTCGGGGCCGGACAACTGGTACTCCCTCGACTTCGACGCCCGTAAGAAGCTCATGGGCACCCACGCGCGCACCGGACGCAAGTACGCCGGGAAGATCAGCCAGCTGATCACCGGCTCGACCGGCATCGACGACTGGGAATGGGGCGTGACGCTGCTGGCGCACCGCTTGGACGACGTGAAGAGCATCGTGTACGAGATGCGCTTCGACGAGGTCAGCGCCCGCTTCGGCGA
>JAIXUV010000010.1 GCA_027483345.1 Verrucomicrobiales bacterium
ACCCGTGGCCATAGGCTCGGAGCCAAAGCCACCCACAGAAAACTCCCGACCTAATCACCCTGTCACTCCGCCATCACACGACACTCCAACCGACCAACTCTCCCTGTCACACGCCTGTTGAAGGGTTGAAGGGGATGGATGAAGGCATCACGGAAGGCAGGACGGTGACGGTCCGGTCTCTTCCACGGACAACAAACCACGGACGACGGACCCTCTGGCACCGAACCTGTTAAGGAATGTCCATGACCCCCCGATGCCCTGGTCGCTCGGCGCGAGGATTCTCGCTCGTGGAACTGCTCGTCGTGATTGTCGTCGGAGGGCTCTTGCTGATCCAGGTGTCGCAGACGCTTGGCAAGGCCAAGAAAGGAAGTCCCCGCATCACCTGCGTCAACCGCCTGAAGCAGATCGGAATCGCCTTCCGGACCTACGAGGTGGACTACCAAGGCGCCTACCCGTGGATGGAGTCAAAGGCCGGAGAGAAGGGTGCCAACGTCCTTCAACCCGTGGTGCCGTTCACCAACCAGGTCTCCTCAGATCTGCTCGGGCTGTTCCTGTCCGTGAGCAACGAGCTTTCGACGCCGAAGATCTTGGTGTGCCCCACGGATCTCCGTCCGGGCTTGGCGACCAACCGCTGGGATTATGTGGCGACCCATCCGCGCAGCGGCCACCGGAACCTGAGCTACTTCGTCGGGCTCTGTTCCAGCGAGGAGAAGCCGGAGTCCATCCTCGTCGGGGACCGGAACCTCACCAATGACCCGACCCAGGGTCCCAGCTGGCAATACGTGGTGGAGACGACACCGGCGTGGGTGCCTGGTCGCGATCCCAAGGCTTTCCGTTCGCTGGGATTCGATGCCCGGACGATGCACAGGAGTGCCGGCAACATCCTTTTGGGCGACGGCAGCGTGCAGCAGGTCTCCAATGGCCGCCTGAGGGATGCGATGGAAGCGTCTTCAATGGTCTCCGAGACGGCGTGGCTGTTTCCCGTGGACCATTGAGGGACGCCGCCGTGGCGGCGGTTGAAGGGTGGAATCGTTGAAGGGTCGAGGGGCTGAAGGGTTGAACGGGATGCGTGAAGGCATCGCAGAAAGCCTGGCGATGACGGGCCGGTCACGGCCACGGACAACAAACCACGGGCGACGGACAAACTTGTCCCCCCGCCCCGCTTCGTGATGGTTTCCACGCATGTCCTCCGCCCCGTCACGGATGTCACGGTTTCTCCCGTCATGGATCTTCGGCCTCGCTGCCGTTGTCGTTGTCGCGGTAGCCGAGCCGGGTCCACTGCCGGTCGGTTCGCATCGTTCGAGGCGGTCGCTCGCCGATGAGCCGTTCCTCCAGGAGGTCCGTCGACCTGTCGCGGACACCACGCCGCTGAGGACCGTGGTCGTCGGCCCCGACCGTCAGGTGTGGGCCGGCGGCGATGCGGGTCTCTTCCGGCTCGATGGAGCGCGGCTCGTGAAGGAGGACGCACCCGAAGGGTCGGTGCGACGCCTGGTCGTCGCGGACGGACGGCTTTGGGCGATCACGGGTTCCGGACTGCATCGGCGCGACGCCGGCGGTTGGACGACGATCTCGAGGGAGCCGGTGGCCGACGTCGCGGCGTTCCGGGATGTGGTGTGGGCGGCCGCCGGTCCGCGGCTCTACCGTGTGAAGGGCGATGGGCTCGAACCGGCCACGTCCAACGCGGCGCGCTTCGGGATAACGCGGCTCGTCCCGCACCAGGGCACGCTCTGGGTGCACGGACCGGGTCGGCTGGCACCGTTCGCCGCGGGCCGGTTCGGCGGGCTCGACGCCTACACCTGGCCGTCGGACCAGGCGTGGGACTGGGGCGCCTGGCCGTCGCCGGTCACCCGGGACGTGTTGTCGCTCGACGCGACGTTGTGGATCGCGACGGACCGCGGGCTCGGCGAGCTGCGGGGGATGTCGTTGATGACGCTGAAGGGCGACCGGGGGCTGCCGTTCGAGGACACGACCTGCCTTGCCCGTGGATTCGAAGACGACCTGTGGATCGGGACGACCCACGGCGCGATCCGGCGTGCGGAGGAAGGCTGGCGCTACTACGCCGGTCAACGCTGGTTGCCGGGCGACCGCGTGGAGGCGATTGCGGTGGATCCCTCGGGCCGCGGCGTGTACGTGGCCACCGACCGTGGGCTCGGCGTGATCGACCATGTCCCGATGACCCTCGAGGCGAAGGCGGCCTACTACGAACGTCATCTCGAGGCCTGGGGGCAGAAGCGCCTGGGCTTCGTCCACAAGCTGGAGTGGGACGCGGCGCGGAAGGAGTACGTCCGCGAGGTCAGCGACAACGACGGCGGCTACTCGGGCAACTTTCTCGCCGCCGAGGTGTACCGTTACGCGGCGACCGGCGACCCGGAGGCGCGGCGCGAGGCGACGAACACCTTCCACGCGATCCGCTGGTTGGAGGCGATGACCGGCATCCCCGGTTTCCCGGCGAGGTCGGTGTGGGTGAAGGGCGAGGTCGGCCACCAGGCCGGCCATGGTTCGGGCGGCTACGCGGCCGAGTGGCATGACACGGCCGACGGCCGCTTCGAGTGGAAGGGCGACACCTCGAGCGACGAGCTGTGTTCCCAGTTCTACTCGGTGGGGCTGTTCCTCGAGCTGGCGGCGGAAGGTGCGGAGAAGGTGCAGGCCCGGGATCACCTCGCGCGGATCGCACGCCATCTGATCCGGCACCGCTGGACCCTGGTCGATCTCGACGGGAAGCCGACCCGCTGGGGCCGCTGGGATCCGGAGTACTTCCTCAGCGACGAAGGGCGTTACGACCGCGGCCTGCAGGCGTTGGAGCTGCTGTCCTTCCTGAAGACGGCGGAGGTCTTCACGGGTGAACCGGAGTTCGCCGAGGCGTACCGGGAACTCGTCCGGCTCGGCTACCCGGAACACACCCTCCGCGCTAGCAACACCTTCCCGCCGGAGAGCGTCCTGCACTTCCTCGACGAGATGAACTTCTGGTGTTCGTGGAACCTGTTGCGCCACGAGAAGGATCCGGACCTTCTCGCGCTCTATCGGCGCGCGTACGAGCGGGCCTACGAGGCGGTGCGGGTGGAGGAGAACCCGTGGTTCGACTTCCTCCACGGCACGCTCACCGGGGCGCCGGTCGACCTGGCTGCGGCGCGGGAGCATCTGCGCTCGTGGCCGCTGGACCTGCGGGCCTGGTCCTACCGGAACAGCCAGCGGTCGGACCTGCGGACGCCGCCGGGGAAGGTCGCGGTGAAGGGCGGCACGCGGACCTTCGCGCCGCGTGAGACCGGGCCGCTGCGTTGGGACCACTGGTTGATGCAGGCGGACGGCGGCGCGGGCGGACAGGACGTCGTGGAACCCGGCGCCTGGCTGCTGGCCTACTGGATGGGCCGTCACCACGGATTCATCACGGCGCCGGAAGCGGAGGCCGCCTCGGCCGCCGGCGTGAAGGTCCCGGAGATTCCGGCCGAACCGGCCCCAGGTGCGAAGCCCTATGCGGGACCCGGCCGGCCGGAGGGTTTCTGAGCCAGCCGTTCAATCGGAGAGGAGGCGGGGCACACGCCGGGAAGCCCCGGACCGCGCGAGCTCAGGTCCGCGAACCCCACCGCCGGATCCGCCTTACGCCGGCTTGAACTCGTCGGCGTGGTAGGAGCTGCGGACCAGCGGGCCGGAGGCGACATGGACGAAGCCCAGCGAGCGGCCGATCTCGGCGTACTCGGCGAACACGTCCGGGTGGATGAACTCGACGACGGGCAGGTGCTTCAGGGTCGGCTGCAGGTATTGGCCGAGCGTCAGCATGTCGCAGCGGGCGCCACGGAGGTCGCGGAGGGATTCGAGGACCTCTTCACGGGTTTCCCCGAGGCCGAGCATCATGCCGGACTTCGTGTGCACCTGTGAGCCGAGCCGCTGCTTCACCTTGGTCAGGACCGTCAGGGAACGTTCGTAGGTCGCGCGATGGCGCACGGAGGGCGTGAGCCTGCGGACGGTTTCCAGGTTGTGGTTGAAGATCTCCGGCCGCGCGGTGAGCACGTTGTCGATCGCGAAGTCGCGGTCGAGGAAGTCGGGGGTGAGCACCTCGACCACCACACCCGGGTTCAGCGCCCGCACGGCCTCGATGGTACGGCGGAAGTGCTCCGCACCGCCGTCGGCGAGGTCGTCACGGGCCACGGCGGTGATCACGACGTGCTTCAGGCCGAGCCGACGCGTGGCCTCGGCGACGCGTTTGGGTTCGTCGTCCTCGAGCGCGAGGGGCTTGGCCGTGGAGACGGCGCAGAACCCGCAGGCCCGGGTGCAACGGTCGCCGGCGATCATGAAGGTCGCGGTGCCCTTGCTCCAGCACTCCCAGTGGTTGGGGCACTTGGCGCTCTCGCAGACGGTGTGGAGCGAGAGGTCCTCGACGAGGCTGCGGGTCGCCGTGAAGGCGCTGGAGGTGGGGAGACGGACCTTGAGCCATTCCGGGAGCCGTTTCCTGGGAAGGATCGGGGACTGGACCACCGCACCGGCCGCACCGGCATTGGACGAACACGAACTCATCGCTGGCCTTAACCTCAAATCGGACCGTCGGGTTGGCAACAGCATTCCTCCTCCGCAGATTCAGGGACCCGAGCGTCGGTTCCGCTTCCGGGTTGAACCGGGGATGCGGACGCCCGAGCGTCGGCCGTCCTTGACGCTGTTCGACATCCTCCATGAATCCGACGGCCTGCTGGTGCTTCGCAAGCCGGCCGGTCTGGTGTGCCATCCGACCAAGGCCGGTCCGTTGTCCTCGCTGGTCAGCCGGGTGCGCATCCACCTCGGCCGCGAGGGCCACATGGTGCACCGGCTGGATCGCGAGACTGGTGGCGTGATGGTCTTCGCCACCACCGACGAGGCGGGCCTGGAGATCCGGCGTCACTGGGAGGGCGGGTTCGTCACCAAGGAATACACCGCGCTGGTGCACGGGCGCATGCCCCTCGGGGAAGGCCTGGTTGACGCGCCGTTGGGCCGCGACGAACACAGCACCGTGGTGGTGCGGGACCGGGTCCGACCCGACGGTTCGCCGGCCCGGACCCGTTGGCGGTGCCTCGGCCATTTTGAACGCGCCGAGGGGATCTTCTCGGTGGTCCGGGTGCGTATCGACACCGGGCGCAAGCACCAGATCCGGATCCACCTGGCGCACCTCGGGCATCCGGTGGTGGGGGACAAGATCTACGGCCCGGACGAACGCATCTACCTGGACTTCGTCGAGGGGCGGCTGCCCGAGGAACACCGTCGGAGGCTCCTCCTGCCCTACCACGCGCTCCATGCGGAACGGCTGTGGTTCCCATGGAACGGCGAGGAGCGGCTCTTCGAGGCACCACCTGAGGCGTGGTTCCGGGACTTCGCGCTCGGTCGGCCGGTGCCCTGGTTCGACGATCCCTATGCGCCCGACAGGCAGGCCAACGTCCCAGACGGGGACGGAACGGCTACCGGACCTTCCGGGGCGTGCCGAGGACCGGCTCCAGGAGGCTGCGTTCCGGGGCCTTGAGGCGCGCCTTGGCCAAGCCCGCGGCGATCCTCTTCGCCTCGGCCGGCTGGCGGTTCGCCTCCAGGACCGCGGCCCGGACCGCCTGCCAGCGCGGAGCGGCTTTCTCCCAGTCCACGCCTCCGGTCTCCAGGATCGATTGGGCGCCGTCGCGATCCCCGAGCTGCAGCTTGGCCAGGGCCAAGGCCGCCCGGGCCCGGATGTCGGACGGATTGCCCGACACCAGCTTCAGGAGGCTGTCATGGGCTTCCTGGAGCCGGTCGTCGTGCAGCACCGCCAAGTAGTTGGCCTCGGCGCGGATGGTGGGCTCCTCGGGGAGTATCTCCAGCAGACGCCGGTAGGCCCGACGCTCGGCGGTGTAGTCGTCGCGCAGCGCGCCGATGCGCAGCAGTTGGTTGGCGGCGAAGACCGTCTGGCGCGGATCCCTCATCGAGGTGGTCCAGATCTCCATCACCAGGTTCGATTCCCCAAGCTGTTCCGCGAGGTTCGCCACCATCCGGAGCTGGTTCAGATTGCTGACCGCGAAGATCGCCGACGACTTGAGCAGGTCGAAGGTCTGCTCGATGCGGCCGAGTTGGTTGGCGTAGAGCGCCAGAGTGCATTGGCGCGTGACGAGGTCGAGGGCCGGGGCGTTGGTGATGCGGGCCATCACCTCGTCCCAACGGCCGAGGTCCATCAGGGCGTTGATGCCGATCACGGCGAGCGGTCCGTTGGTTTCGCCCGCCGACTTCGGCGAGAGGGCCAGGACCGCGTCGTGACGTCCCCTCGACCTCAGGTAATTGCCGAGGAGCGCCACGTCGTCGCCTTCCAGGCGCTGCGGAAGCCGACCCAGGAGACCGTCGACGATCTCCTTCTTCCGGTTGGGCTCGGCGGATTCCCTGAGTTCGGCCGCGAGGACCAGGTCAACGAGGCCCGCCCCGTTGCGGTCCTCCAGTTCCTGGGCGAGGGACTTCGCCTCCGAGGGATCGAGACCTGGGATGGAGGCGAGGGTCCGGAGGACCTGCTCGTAGCCGGGTCGGCCGGGCTTCTTCAATCCCTTCAGGACGCCAACCGCACGGGCCCGCTGACCCGGATCGCCGTCGTAGATCAGCGCCTGGGCGAGAAGGAAGCCGGCGCGTTCCTCACCCGGATCCAGCTTCAGCGTCGCCTCGGCCTCCGTGGCCAGTCGGGTCCAGTTGCCGACCAAGGCCAACTGCTCGAGCAGCAGCATCCGGTAGACGAGGTTGGTGGGTTCCGATTCCAGCAGGCGGCGGATCTCCGGCAGCGCGAGTTCCACGCGCCCGATGTGCTGGAGGTGACGGACGTAGGTACGGCGGTCTTCGGGTGTCGCGGCGGGGCCTGCCAGCAGGGCCTGCCAGTAGGTGAGTCCTTCCGGCGATTCGAGGTGGGAGTGGTACCGTGCCGCGAGGCGGATCGCGGCAGGATTGGTCGGGGCGAGAAGCAGCGCCGACTGGACCACGTTCGAAAGGGAATCCCAACGGCCCTGTTCCACGAGGCGGGTGCCTTCGTCGATGAGCGCGTGGGTGCGCATGCGGTTCGCAAGGCCCTGGATGGGACGGGTGGCGAAGAGCGCCACGACGGCGACGACGAGCACGGTCAGCAGGATGGGGCCGATCCAACGGCCGCGGTCCTGGAACACCGGCAGATCGGAGTCTTCGGGATCGGGATCGCTGCCGGATGCCATGTGTCCAGCAAACGGAGGGAATGGGGCCTTGGCAAACGCGAAACCCGTTCTTGCCAGCCGACCACCGACCCGGCCAAAGTTTCCTCCGCCTTGGAACGGGGTCGTAGCTCAGTTGGTAGAGCGTCTCGTTCGCAATGAGAAGGTCAGGGGTTCGAATCCCCTCGGCTCCACCAGGTCCAAGGTTTCCTCACCCGCCGTTCCCGCTCCCTTCCGCATCGCCCGGTCATCGGACCCACCGCGTCCGTGCCTGACGTGCATTCCGGCGATTGTGCCGACTTTCCATCGTCGCAAGGCAAACTCCCCGTTGAAACGGTGTGCCGGCGTTCCTAGCCTGAAGCCCGAGTCCGCCCGACTGCCGCGTCCGCTTTCCCGATCCCACCGTCCCCGATGAATCCGACCACCACCCGCCGAGCCTTCCTCGCCTCCGCCTCCGTCGCCGCCACGGCCGCCCTCGTGGGCTGCAAGCCCGAGGCGTCCGCCGGCAACACCATCAAGGTCGGCGAATACGCCTCGCTGTCCGGCACCGAGGCCACCTTCGGACAGTCCTCCCACGAGGGCACCCTGCTCGCCATCGAGGAGCTGAACAAGTCGGGTGGCGTGCTTGGGAAGCAGTTCGAACTGGTGCACGAGGACAACCGCTCCACCGCGGGCGAGTCGGTCACCATCGTGAAGAAGTTCATCAGCCGCGACGGCGTGGTCGCCGTGCTCGGCGAGGTGGCCTCCGGCCGGTCCCTCGAGGCCGGTCCCGTGTGCCAGGCGGCGGGCATCCCGATGATCTCCCCCTCGTCCACCAACCCCAAGGTGACCGAGGTCGGCGACTGCGTGTTCCGCGTGTGCTTCACCGACCCCTTCCAGGGACGCCTCATCGCGGAGTTCGCCCGGAAGACGCTGAACCTGAAGCGGGTCGCGGTGTTCTCGGACGTCTCCTCGGCCTACGGCGACGGTCTCCGGCAGTATTTCAGCGACGCCTTCAAGGCGGGCGGCGGCGAGGTCGTGGTCGAGCAGAAGTACTCGTCGAAGGACAAGGACTTCAAGGCCCAGCTCACCGCGATCAAGGCCGCGAACCCCGAGGGCATCTGCGTGCCGGGCTACTACAACGAGGTGGGCCTGATCGTGAAGCAGGCCCGCGAGCTGGGGATCATGGTCCCGATCTTCGGAGGCGACGGCTGGGAGGCCCCGGAGCTGATCCAGATCGCCGGTGCGGACTCGCTGAAGAACACCTACTACACGACGCATTTCTCGCCCATCCAGGACACCCCGGAGGCGAAGAAGTTCGTGGCCGCGTACAAGGCGCGTTTCAACGGGAAGGTTCCCGACGCAATGGCCGCGCTCGGCTACGATTCGGCGCTGGTCCTGGCGGACGCCATCAAGCGCGCCGGCACCGCCGAGCCGGCCAAGATCAAGGCGGCCCTGTCCACCACCGACATGGTCGGCGCCACCGGCCGTACCCGCATCGACGCCAAGCGCGACGCGCCCAAGGCGGCGGTGATCATCACGGTCGAGAACGGCGAGTTCAAATTCCTCCGCACCGTCGAGCCCTGATCCGACACGGCGCCTTCTGTCGAAGGCATCGTCCAGTCGGAACCATGCGGAAGGGATCGGCGCGCGAAGCCGCAAAGCCGCCGGTGGGGCGTAGGAACCCGTTGGATTCCCGTTTCGGAACCGCGTCCCAAGGGTTTCGAGCCTGGATCCTGCGTCCCGTTTTCGTCTTGGCGTCGTGGCGTGAGGTCGGTCTTTGCCCCGTCTGATTCGTTGGCCAAGGGTGCGGTTCCCGTCTCCCGGCTTCCACACGGGGCCGCCGCGACGCAGGCTGCGGCATGATCCGTTCGCAAGCCCCGGGATGTCCCGACCGGACCGGCTCCGCTCTCGCGGCGGCGGTCCTTCGGATGGCCGCGTTGGTTCCCCTCCTCCTACTCGCGACCGCCGCGGGCTCGTTCCGTGCCGGAGCCCAGGGGCAAGGGCCGAACGTCGTGGTCATCCTCGCCGACGACCTCGGCGCCCACGACCCCGGCTTCGGTGGCAGCCGCTTCCACGAGACGCCGAACCTCGATCGGCTTGCCCGGGAGGGCGTGCGGTTCACCCAGGCCTATTCGGCGTGCACGGTCTGTTCGCCGACGCGCGCGGCACTGATGACCGGCAAGGCCCCGGCGCGATTGAAGATCACCGACTGGATCGCAGGACACACGCGTCCGAAGGCCAAGCTCTCGCCGCCGGCCGACTGGGTGAAGGCGTTGCCGCTGTCCGAGACCACCCTGGCCGAGCGCGCCCGCTCCAACGGCCTCGCGACACTCCACATCGGCAAATGGCATCTTGGCGGCGAAGGCTTCGGTCCGCTGGAACAGGGCTTCGACACCAATCTCGGTGGCGACCACCGCGGCCAGCCGCCCTCGTACTTCGTCCCCTACGGACTTCCCCAGCTGAAGGACGGACCGAAGGAGGAATATCTCACCGACCGTGAAGGACGGGAGGCCGCCGCGTTCATCCGGTCCCGGGCCGGGAAGCCGTTTTTCCTGAACGTGGCGTTCCATGGCGTGCACACGCCGCTCCAGGCGCCGGAGAAGCTGGTCCGGAAGTACCGCCGCAAGGCCGCCAAGCTCGGCGGAGCCCAGACCAACGCCGTCTATGCCGCCATGCTGGAGAGCCTCGACACCGCGGTCGGACGCATCCTCAAGGCGCTGGAGGAAACCGGCGAGGCCGGCAACACGCTGGTGGTCTTCACTTCCGACAACGGCGGGCTGGTGCTCGGCGCCGAGCCGCCCACCTCCAACGCCCCGCTCCGCTCGGGCAAGGGTTCCCCGTGCGAAGGCGGCGTCCGCGTGCCGCTGCTGGTCCGCTGGCCCGGTGTCACCACCCCCGGCACGATCTGCAACGAACCGGTCGTCACCATGGACGTCGCCGCCACCGTCGCCGCCGCCCTCGGCAGCCCGCTCCCTCCCGCGACGTCCGACGGCCTCGACCTCTCCCCGTTGCTCCGTCAGACCACCGCGACCCTGCCGCGACCCGGGATCTTCTGGCACTATCCGCACTACCATCCCGGAGGCGCCACGCCCTACGCCGCCGTCCGTTCCGGCGACTGGAAGCTGATCCAGTACTACGAGGACGGACACCACGAGCTGTTCCATTTGTCCAAGGATCCGCGGGAGCGGACGAACCTCGCGACCCTGCAGCCCGAGAAGACGCTCGAGTTGGCGCGCCTGCTGTTCGATTGGCAGGGACGCGTCGGGGCCCAGTGGCCATTGGCGAATCCGGACCACGTCCCGGAACCGGCTCACCACGCGGACAACACCGACATCCTGCTCCATTCCCGCACCGCCCAGGTCCACGGAAGCGTCCTGCGCTACGAGCCGATGCCCTTCAAGGACACCCTCGGCTGGTGGGCTCGCGTCGAGGACTGGGCGGACTGGAAGATCGAGCTGATCGCGTCGGGGCTCTACGAGATCGAGCTCACCCAGGGCTGTGGACGCGGCAGCGGCGGCGCCGAGGTCGATCTGGTGATCAACGGCCGCACGATTCCGTTCGTCGTCGAGGAGACCGGCCACTTCCAGAACTTCATCGTGCGCCGCCTCGGCCAGGTCGACCTGGTGAAGGGTCGCAACACGATCGAGGTGAGGCCCCGGACCAAGCCCGGGGGCGCGGTGATGGATCTCCGCCAGATCCGGCTGGTTCCCGCGGACTTCGGGCGGCGACTGACCGAGGCCGGCCGCGACGTGCTCCATGCCAAGCGGATCGTGGTGCTCGGCGACAGCATCACCTACGGCGGCGAATGGCTGGAACTGGCCGAGGCCGTGGTGCGGCGGCATCACAACGTCCGCTGCCCGCGCTTCTTCAACCTCGGCCTGCCCAGCGAGACCGTCTCCGGGCTGTCCGAGGAAGGCCATGCCGGCGGCGCCTTCCCGCGGCCCGACCTGAATGAACGCCTCCAGCGGGTGCTCGAGAAGGTCCGTCCGGACCTCATCCTCGCCTGCTACGGCATGAACGACGGCATCTACTTCCCGCTGTCCGAGGAACGCTTCGCGAAGTTCCGCGACGGAATGCGACGCCTGCACGAGACGGCGGCCAAGGCCGGCGTCCGGGTCATCCACCTGACGCCCCCCGTCTTCGATTCCGTGCCGCTGGCCGGCAAGACGCTCCCCGCCGGACTCGACCGCTATCCGCAGCCGTTCGAAGGCTACGACTCGGTGCTCGCCGCCTACGGGGACTGGCTGCTGTCGCAGAGGAAGGTCGGATGGGAGGTCGTCGACATCCACGGACCCATGCGCCGTTTCCTCGACGAGGCGCGCCGTGCCGACCCGTCCTTCCGCTTGTCCGGCGACGGCGTTCACGCCAACGGCCAGGGCCATTGGCTCATGGCGCGGGAGTTCGTGAGGAGCCTCGGTTTCGCTGAAGAAGAGGACCTCGGACCGCTTCCCGGCCCCGGACTTTCGGAATCCGGTCCGCTTGGGCAGATCCGTGTTCTGCAGCGCCTGGAGAAGGACGCCTGGCTCACCCATGTCGGGCACAAGCGACCGGGCATGTCGGCCGGCCGGCCGATGGCGGAGGTCGAGACGGAGGCCCTGAAGATCCGGTCGGCCTTGGCCCGCTGAAGCCGGGACCGGTCGGATCGCGGCCATTCTGGAAAACACGGAGCCCGCGCGGGGAATCGTCGAAACGATGTCCCTCGCGCGGGCCGGTCTGTGCTAGGCGGAACGAGTGCGCCCCTTCAGTGCACGAAGTTCGGCACATGACGTCCCCGCGGGCCGGGTCCGTTGCCGTAGGCGCCGAAGCTGGCGATCAGTTCCTCGAGTTCCACCTTGCGACGTTGGAGGTCGTTGAAGGTCCGCGTCGTCGACGGCACCACGGGATCCGGAAGCGTCGTTCCGGTCAGGAACCCGGCCAAGGTGGCGGGCTTCCCGAGCGAACGGGGGAGCGAGTGGTCCACGGGGAACCCGATCTGCAGGAACGCGGCACCGGTCTCGGCGCGGTGGCAGCCGTTGCAGGTGTTCAGGGCGAAGCTGTGACGCGCCTCGTTGTCGCGGATGCCGGAGGCGCTCCAGGGGACGTCCACGAACGGCTCGAAGAACGGCAGCACCGTGAAGGTCCGGTCCCCGGCATCCTCGAAGTCGGAGACCTGGAACGGTCCCGAGAGCGCGGAGGCGGCCGAGGCACCGCGCGGCACCGAGAACGTCTCCGACACCAGGCCTGCGGCGTGGGCGTTGATGTACTCCGCCAGGTCCGGGGTCCCGTTCAGCGCGAGCATGTCCGGCGTCAGGGCCACGGGTTCCTGACGGAGGCGCCGGGTGGTGGTGTCGATGACGAACTCACGTAGCTCCCACGGGAAACCGAGGGCGAGTTCGTTCGAGCGGATCTGGTTCAGGGAGGAACCGTTCGGCCGCGTCGGTGCGGCGCCGCGGTCGGTGAAGCGGCGGGTGACGTTCTCCAAGGCCGCGTTGTAGGCCGGGCTTCCCAGCGGATGCGCCCCCAGTCCGGCCCAGAGATTGGCCCAGTCCCGCAGTTGCCGCATGTCGGTGGCGGGCAGGCCGTACTCCAGGATCACCACGAAGGCGCCTTCGCCCGTGCCGGCCAACGACGGCAACGGAAGACCGTCCGCGCCGAGCACGCCGAACACGAAGCGGCCCTCGCCGGCGGTCGTGACCGAGTTGCCGTCCCGCACGTGCAGATCCATGCGGTTGACGATGGCGAGCAGCTTGAAAGGCGCCTTGTCGAGGTCGAGCCGGCGGCCGCCCGAGGCGCGCAGCCACGGTTCGATCACGAGTTCGCGGATCGACGGCCGGGCCGGAGCGACCGAACCGTTGAGCGTCTGGTCCGACTCCCAGTGCGCGAGCCAATCCAGGACGAACCGCGAGGGGTCCTGTCGGCCCGCCATGTTCTCGATCAGATGCCGGAAGCTCCACGCCGCACGCGGACCGTTCCGGGGATTCGTGCGGACCGGATCCTCGACGACCCGCAGGTCGGTGATGAGCAGCTGGGACTCGGGTCGGATGACGGTCCGGATCGCAGGGGTGGCGGTGACCGGCGGTCCGGCCGGCTTCGGGGCCGCGTGCGATGCGCTGGTGAGGGCGAGGGCGGCGGCGAGGAGCAGTGTTTGTTTCATGGGGCTTTCCTCTCTTCCTGGATGCGTCGGGAACCTCCCGACGTCTCCATTCAGCCCCTCCCCTGTTTCGCCCTCATTTCGGCTTCATCGGAGATTCATTAAGGCCGGGTTAAGAATCCGCCTCATTCAAATAAGCCGATCTTATCAGCAAAGAGCATGGTTGGAACGCCTCTATGGCGACTCCGATCCCGGAAATCCCTCCAAAAACGCCAGGGAAGATTCCCTTCCGGTACCCTCGCGGCCTGGCGTCTTGGCGTGCGGGTTCCTTCTGGAAGGGTTCGGCTTGGCGAGAGGCCAATTCCCACGCCCGTCGTCCGACTCCGGATCAGGCGAAGTCGTACACGATCACCTTCACGCAGACCTTCTTGAAGACGGTCTCGACGAACTCCACGTGCATCGGATGGACCTGGTAGTCGTCCTGCGACTTCTTGTCGGGGAACACGAGGTTCAGCGCGACCTGGTAGCTCTGGTCGACCACCGGACGATGGCTCGGGACCATCCGGCCGACGTGGAACGTCAGCACGCCGGGGATCGGACGGAGGAACTTCTCGCAGCCGGCGATCAGGTCGTCGGTGGCCTTCGGGTTCTTCGGGTCGGTGAAGAAGATGACGACATGGGAGAACATGGGACGGAAACGCTAGTGGGGGAGCGGGCCGAGACAACCGGGAAATCTCCGCGGGCTGTGAAATCCCGGTGACCACGACGACGCGACCCAGCTCAGCGGCGGAGGACGAATTCCTTGGAGTTGAGCAGGCTCCAGGCGATGTCCTCGAGCCCCTCCCGGAGCCCCGAACTGGTCAGGCGCGACTCGCATTCCGCCAGCTCCAGGGCCGACGGAGCGCGTGTCAGGGCGGTCCAGTAGAGCTCGTCCACGAGTTCGCGGGGCGGTCTGCCCGAGGCGGCCAGTCGGGCCAAGCGGTTCTCCGGCGCGGCGAGCAGGCGGTTCACCACCGGACCGCTGATGAGCTGAAGGGTCTGACCGAGGGTGACGGCTTCGCTGCGTTCACACTCGCAGGTCAACACGCGCGGCGGCTTGCCGAAGACCTCGAGGAAGCGGTCGGCGTCGGACTTCCGGTGCTCACGGATCTGCGCGCCCCCGGGAAGCGTGACCGCCCGGACGCCTTCCGGCCAACCGGCGGCCGTGAAGGGCACGCCGAGGAAATCGTGCTGCGCATCCAGGAGCACCTCGCCGGCAAGCCGACGCAGGACCACATGGGAATGGTTCAGCACGTCCATGCCGTTGTTCCCCGCCGGCGTGCTGTCGAGCTGGTAGGTCTTCGAACCCAGGATCCGTCGCACCAGGTGCCGCACATCGAAGCCATGGTCCGCGAAGTCGTCCGCCAACCACTCCAGCAGTTCTGGATGCGTGGCCGGGTTGGTGGCCCGGAAGTCGTCCACCGGATCCACCAGCCCGCGGCCCATGAACTGCGACCAGATCCGGTTGGCCTGCACGCGCGCGAAGGTGCGGTTGTCGGCGGCGGTCATCCAGCGCGCCAACGAATCCAGGTCCGTCGGGCCACCCGCCCCGCCGTCACCGAGCCGCCGCGGCACGGAGGGCCGGCCTGTCCTCGGATTCGTGACCTTGTCCTGGGAGGCGGTGTGGACCACCTGCTCCCCGTCGAACTCGTGCGCGTCGTTCTCGTCCCTGCGGTCGTTGCGCAGGACCTTGTACCCGACCGGCGCGAAGGCGGCGGCCCAGTCGTGGTAGTCGTCCTGGGTCCAGCGGTCGAACGGATGGTTGTGGCACTGGGCGCAGGTCAGTCGGGTTCCGAGGAACACCTGTGCCGCGGCCACGGAACGTTCCACCGGGGTCCGGGCGGCCCGATGGAAGTTCGCGGGCGGATTCTCGTAGGTGCTGCCGCGGGCCGACACGATCTCGCGCACGAAGACGTCGAGGGGCTTGTTGGTCCGGAACGATTCCCGGATCCAACGGTGGAACACGACCATGCCCTTGCGGTCGAGCGTGCGCTCCTCGACACGCAGCAGGTCCGACCAGCGCAACGCCATGAGCTCGGCGAAACCGGGCCGGTCCAGCAGCTCGTCCACCTTCTTCCCACGCTTGTCACGTGTCCGGTCGGCCACGAACTCCCGCGCCTCCCGCGCCGACGGCAGCGAACCCAGCAGGTCGAAGTGGACGCGTCGGAGGAAGATCTCGTCGCCGCACAGCGGCGACACGTCCAGCCGCAGCCGCCGCAGCTTCTCGAAGATCCTTCGGTCGATCTCGCCGGCCGGCTTGGGGCCCTTCCAGGCGTACCCGGGCCGCTGCGGGACGAAGGCGATGCGCACCGGCGTCTGGCTTCCGAGATACCGCGCCAACACCACCGTCTCCACGCCTTCGACTCGCGGCACACGTCCGTCCGCGGTGACCGTCACACGCGGATCCGAGGATTCGTACACGGCCTCCGAGGTCACATCCCTCCGCGTGCCATCGGTGAAGACGGCGGTGGCCCGGAGGTCGATGTGCGGCTCGTCCGAGTCGGCGAAGATCTCGGAGGGACGGATCTCGAGCCGGGTCGGCAGGGCGACCGAAGGTCCGTCATCGACGGCTCCTGCGCCGATCCAGTCCCGGAGCCGCCGGTAGCCGTCCGAGTCCTTTGCGAAGCGGGCGCCGCCCTCGTGTGGGACGGCCGCGGTCGCCTTCAGCAGCAGCAGGCTGGATTCCGGTTCCAGCGGCTGCACGCGTCGCCCGCCCAACTCGAGCACCATCGCGGTGAAGTCGAGTTCCGCATCCTCGCCGCGGAGCGAGAGCTTGAACCCGCCCTTGCCATTGGCGTTGCCATGGCAGGGACCTGCATTGCATCCGGCCTTGGAAAGCACCGCCATGACGTCGCGGCGGAACGATACCGGGACCCTTCCGGGATCGGGGCCGGCCGCGACGGCGGCGTCCTGGAGGAAGGACGCCAACAGCAATAGCGGCGGCAGGGTTCGGAACGGATTCACGGGAGCGTTCAGGAGCAGTAACGCGATCCACGCCGGCATCCCAAGCGCAAAGTCGTGGGCTGCGTCCCTTGGGCTGCGCACCGCACGCCGGGCTTGCCAAGGGTGGTCATCGGAATAGCGTGCGGAAGAACCCCCCTCGGACTTTTCGCGTCACCCCAAACGCATCCCCCTGCCATGCACTACATCGCCATCGCCATCTTCCCCAAGGACACCAAGACCCTCGCGGAAATCGCGGGACGTCGGCACACCTACCGGTATCCGGCCGCGTTCTCGAACGTGCAGAGCTACCTCGATGTTCAGGGTGGCCGCGCGATCATCCACTTCGAGACCGACGAGGCCGCCTCGATCCTCCGCTACACCGCGGACTGGCCCGAGGTGAGTTTCGACCTGTTCCCGGTGGTTCCGAGCGACAACGCCTGGCCGACCTTCCTGGCGAGCAAGAAGCTCTCGCCTTGATGGGCTTCAGGCCGCAGGCGACGGGAATCCGACAGCGGCGCCATCAGGCGAGGATCGGCCGGATCACCTCGCCGTGCACGTCCGTGAGACGGCGGTCGATGCCGTTGTGACGGAAGGTGAGCCGGGTGTGGTCGATGCCCAGGAGGTGCAGGACGGTCGCGTGGATGTCGTACACCTCCGTGATGTTGGAGCGGTCCTGGGGCTTGTAGCCCCATTCGTCGCTCTGGCCGTGGGTGACGCCGCCACGGATGCCGCCGCCGCAGAGCCAGTTGGTGAAGACGAACGGGTTGTGGTCCCGGCCCTTGCCGCCTTGGGCGCACGGCATGCGGCCGAACTCGGTGGTCCAGAGGATGAGGGTGTCGTCGAGCAGTCCGCGCTGCTTCAGGTCCTCGATCAACGCCGCCACCGCGGTGGCCATGCCGAGGGACAGGGGACCGTGGTCGCGGGCGATGTCCTCGTGGGAATCCCAGTTCCGTCGCGGGAAGCTGTTGTCGTTGCCGGACCAGATCTGGACGAAGCGGACGCCGCGTTCGAGGAGACGCCGCGCAGTGAGGCATTTGCGGCCCATGATGTCGGCCTCCTCGGCGGCGTTGATCTCGGCGGGCCAGCGCTTCGTGGTGTCGTCGATCCCGTACTTGGCGCGGACCCACGCCGGTTCCCTCGAGATGTCGAGCGCCTCCGGGGCGGCCAACTGCATCCGGGCGGCCAGCTCATAGCTGCGGATCCGCGCCTCCAGCCGTGAGTCGCCGGGCCGGGTCGAGGCATGGAGACCGTTCAGACGCGCGAGCGTCGCGAGGCTGTCCGGTTCCGACTCGGAGGTGATGAATCCGTTGCCGGGAGGCGGAAAGAGGTCCTCGACCGGAGTCTCGGCGCCGACGCGGACGAGCGTGCCCTGGTGTTCGGCAGGGAGGAACGCCGAGTCCCAGTTTTTGGCACCGTTGGACGGCATGCCGCGGAGGTCGGGCATCACCACGAAGGTCGGCAGGTTCTCGTTCAGCGATCCCAGTCCGTAGCTGGCCCAGCAGCCCATCCCTGGGAACCCCGGCGTGTTGAAGCCGGTGGCCTGGAGCAGCGTGGCCTGCGAGTGGACGCCGGTCTTGCCGACGAGGTTGTGGATGAACGCGATGTCGTCCACGACCCGGCCGACCGGTTCGACGATCTCGCTGAGGTGCTTCCCGCAGCCGCCGTGCGGACGGAACTTCCAGGGCGAAGCGAAGGTGGATCCGAGACCGTCCTGGAACAGTTCCACGGCCTCGCCCGGATCCCACTTCTCGCCGTGGTGCTTCGCGAGGGCGGGCTTGTGGTCCCACATGTCGACGTGGCTCGCGGCGCCGGCCATGAAGAGCTGCACGACCCGCTTCGCGCGGGGCCGCGCGGGTGGGGTCTTCGAAGCGGAAGGCGTGGCGGCGAGCAGACCCTGTTCACCGAGCAACGAGGCCAGTGCGATGCCGCCGAGTCCGCCGCCGGAACGCCAGAGGAACTCGCGCCGGTTCAGCGGCTGGGCCCGACCGGGACGGTGCCAAGGCGACTGGGGGGACATCTTGGATCGAAAGTCTCCCGGAGACCCCGGTGCCGACAAGACCGGAGGGCCTGGACTCCGAGGCTGGGCTCCCGCGGAAAGGGAACTCGCGCCCAGGCGCCAAGCCGCGAAGGAACGGGAGGGAACAGCGGATTTTGTGACAGCCCAGCCGTTCTCCGGCCGAGGGTTTCCGATTCGGCTCCGGCTCCGGCCTCCGCTTGGCGCCTTGGCGTGTTTGCGTGAGGCGCGTCCTCGCTCCCCTTTAATCGATCTCGCTAAGCCAGACCGACGGCGGCCATGACCGCCTCCTTGGTCGCCTTGGCGACGAGCGGTTCGAAGCCAGAGACGCGGATCGCGGTGTCGGGATCCTTCAAGCCATGGCCGGTCATCGTCGCGGTGACGAGTGCTCCTTCCGGGATCTCGTTGTTGGCGATGGCGCGGATGAGGCCGGCCAGCGGTGCGGCGCAGGCGGGTTCGACCATAATCCCCTCGGTGCGGGCGAGCAGCCGGTACGCGTGGAGGATCTCGTCGTCGGTGACCGAACGGATCGCGCCGCCGGACTCGGAGGCGGCGTTCATGGCGCCGTGCCAGCTGGCGGGGTTGCCGATACGGATGGCGGTGGCGACGGTCTCGGGGTTGGCTACCGGATGCCCGAGCACGAGCGGTGCGGCTCCGGCGGCCTGCCAACCCATCATGCGGGGCAGGGTGTCGGACAGGCCGGCGTCGGCGTACTCCTTGAAGCCCTTCCAGTAGGCCGTGATGTTGCCGGCGTTGCCCACCGGCAGGAAATGGAAGTCTGGCGCGTCGCCCAAGGCGTCGCAGATCTCGAAGGCCGCGGTCTTCTGGCCTTCGATCCGGACCGGATTGACCGAATTCACCACCTCGACGAGGCCGGTCTCGCCGAGTTCGCGGACGATGTTCAGGGCGTCGTCGAAGTTGCCCTCGATGCTCACCGTGGTGGCGCCGTAGAGGAGCGCCTGGGACATCTTGCCGTGGGCGATCTTGCCCTGGGGCAGGAGGACGACGCACTTGAGGCCGGCGCGCGCGGCGTAGGCGGCGGCGCTGGCGGAGGTGTTGCCGGTGCTCGCGCAGACGACCGTCTTGGCACCGCGCTCGAGCGCGCGGGTGATGGCCATGGTCATCCCGCGGTCCTTGAAGGAGCAGGTCGGGTTCATCGCCTCGTACTTGAGGCGGAGGTCGAACTTTCCGCCGATGGCGTCGACGAAGCGCGGGACGGGGATCAGCGGCGTGTTGCCCTCGAGCAGCGTGACGACCGGCGTCTCGGCGGTGACGGGCAGGAAGCGGGCGTAGCGGCGGATGACGCCGGGCCACGCAGGCGCGGATGGGACGGTCGAACTCATCGTGTCTGGACGCAAAAGGTCGGGAAAAACGGTCGCGGAGGCTGGAAAACCCGGCCGCCGCGCGCAAGGGGGGAAGTGCACGCCCCCCGGGCCGACAACACCCATCCCCGGCGCCTCCCGCGCCTCCTGACGCACCTCACCTCGACCGCTTCTCCATGTCCCGTTCCATCGCCTTGAGCTTCTTCTCCATCTCGATCATGGCCTTGTCCATCGACTCCATCGCGTCGACGGCGCGTTCCTCCGGGGTCCGACATCCGACGACCAACAGGCACACAAGGCCGACCGCCATCGATTTGAGCAGGGTCTTCATGGAAGAGGGGATAATCGGTAACGGCACGCCGCTTTTCGGGAAAGACCTTCCTTCGATGGAGGGTTTCCGTTCCCGGTCCCTCAGGCCATCGCCCGGGCGATCGAGTTCCACCAGGCGTCGTGCAGTTCCGCGACCTTCGCGGAGGACTCGCCGGTGGCCGTCTTGAGCACCAGGGCTTCGCCGCCCACGGTGCCGATGCGTCGGGCGGGGACGCCCATGAGGCGGGCCTGCTTTAGCACGCGGCCGGCGTCGATCTCGGCCACGGAGAGCACCACGCGGTTCTGGGTCTCGCCGAAGAGCAGGGCGTCCAGGCGGCAGGCCGGGACCGCGGCGTCGGGCGAGGTGAGGTCGACGGTGGCGCCGAGGAACGCGTGGGTTTCTCGGGCCTTCTGTCGGCCGAAGCAGGACTCGGCGAGTGCCACGGCCAGGCCGCCGTCGCTGCAGTCGTGCGCGCTCTTGACCACGCCTTCCCGGATCAGGCCGAGCAGCGTGGCGTGCAGCACCTTCGCCGCCTCGAGGTCCACGCGGGGAGGGAGGCCGTTCTTCACCCCGTGCAGCACCTTGAGCGCCGCGCTGCCGCCGAGGCCCTGGAGCGGATCCGCGGTGTCCACGGGCTCGCCGAGCAGGAGGATCGCGTCGCCGGCGTCCTTGAACCACTGGGTCGTGATGTGCTCGGGCTTCTCGATGACGCCGACCACGGCGACCGTGGGTGTGGGGTCGATGGCGCCGAGGGCGCCCCGCTGGTTGTAGAGGGAGACGTTGCCGCCGGTGACCGGCGCATTGAACGCGCGGCATCCCTCGGCGAGTCCGCGCACGGACTCCTTCAGCTGCCAGAAGATCTCCGGGTTGTGCGGGTTGCCGAAGTTGAGGTTGTCGGTCGAGCCGACGGGCACCGCACCGGAGCAGGCGAGGTTGCGGCAGGCCTCGGCGACGGCGGCCTTCCCGCCTTCGTAGGGGTCCAGGTAGACGTACCCGCCGTTGCAGTCGACTGTGAACGCCACGTACTTGTCCGGCACCGGGACCGGGGCGAGGAACGGATCCGCCGTGCCGGCCTTCGCGGCGGCGTACTCGGCCTTGGTGATCGGCAGGCTGTCCGTCTTGATGCGGATCACCGCGGCGTCGCTGCCCGGGCACACGACGGAGCCGTCGCGCACCATGTGGTCGTACTGTCCGTATACCCAGTTCTTCGAGGCGATGGTGTGGTCGGCGAGCAGCTTCCGGAGGTCGGAGGCCACGCCGACGGTGTCGGCGATGCCGTCGAGGCGGAAGGCGCGCACGCCGGCCATGTAGGACGCCTCGCGGGCCTCGCGCTGGTAGATCGGGGCCTCGTCGGCGAGCTTCTTGGCGGGGACGTCGACGACGACGCGGCCGCCGTGGCGGACGACCATGCGGCCGGTGTCGGTGACCACGCCGATCTCGGACCAGGGGAGGTCCCACTTGTCGAAGACGGCCTTCACCTCGGCCTCGCGGCCCTTGTGGACGACGATGAGCATGCGCTCCTGCGATTCGGAGAGCATGATCTCGTAGCTGGACATGTTCGGCGCGCGCTGCGGGACCTTGTCCAACTCGATCTCGATGCCGGTGCCGGCGCGGGCGGCGGTCTCGCAGGTGGAGCAGGTGAGGCCGGCGGCGCCCATGTCCTGCATGCCGGCGACGCACCCGGTCGCGAGCAGCTCAAGGCAGGCTTCGCAGACCAGCTTCTCCATGAACGGATCGCCGACCTGGACTGCGCCGCGCTGCTGTTCCGCGGATTCCTCGGTGAGGTCCTGCGAGGCGAAGGCGGCTCCGGCGAGTCCGTCCCGGCCGGTGGCGGGACCGACGTAGAACACCGGATTGCCGACGCCGTGGGCGGCGCCGCGGGTGATCTGGTCGTGGCGGAGCACGCCGAGGGCGAAGGCGTTCACCAGCGGGTTGCCTTCGTAGCTCTTGTCGAAGCAGACCTCGCCCGCGACGGTCGGGATGCCGAAGCAGTTGCCGTAGTGGGCGATGCCGCCGACGACCCCGGTGAAGAGCCGGCGGACCTCGGGATTGGAAAGCTCGCCGAACCGCAGGGAGTTCAACGCCGCCACCGGACGGGCGCCCATGGTGAAGATGTCGCGGATGATGCCGCCGACACCGGTCGCCGCGCCCTGGAACGGTTCCACGGCGCTCGGGTGGTTGTGGGACTCGATCTTGAAGGCGATGGCCACGCCGTCGCCCACGTCGATGATTCCGGCGTTCTCCTCACCCGCGCCGACGAGGATCTTCTCGCCCTTCGTCGGGAAGGTCTTCAGGACCGGACGGGTGTTCTTGTAGGAGCAGTGCTCCGACCACATCACCGAGAAGATGCCGAGCTCGGTGTACGTGGGGGTGCGGCCGAGGATGTCCAGGATCCGCTGGTATTCGTCGGGCGTGAGATTGTGCTTCGCGACAAGCTCCGGGGTGATCGCAGGTTCGTGCATCGAAGGGACGCACCCTAGCGAATCGGACCCCGCCGACAAGCGCGGGGAGGTCCGCCGACCCAATCGAATCCGGCGTCCGGCGGCGTCAGAGTCCGTCCAACTTGGCCATGCGGCCGGTCAGCCACTCCTGCTGGTCCTGGAAAAGGAAGCGCTTCTCGACCTTCTTGGCTTCGGCCAACGCCCGATCGACCTCGCCACGGGCTTCGTAGTACTCGAACCACGCCAGGCGGGTGAAGGTCTTCTCGGATTCGCTCATTTCCGCGCCGTCGAGGCTTTGGAGGATCGGAAGCGCCTCATCCAGTCGGGCGTTCCGGACCAGGGCCGAAGCCTGGTTGATCCGGACCGCCGGATTTCGGGAGAACCGGCGGTAGAGTCCTTCCGTGATCTTCAGCGCCTCCTCGGATCGGACGCGTTTGGTCAACAGGGCCGCCGCGAAGTTGTTCGCGGCCACCGCGTTCGTGGGCTGCATCAGGTACAGTTGCTCGCTGGACTCGAGGATGATCTCCCCCTGTCGGGCCTCGTAGGCTGAACGTTGGAGGAAGGCCCAAAACGTGGTGCTGTCCGCGTACCGGGACTGCAGCGACTTCAGCAGCATCGTCGAAGGACCCGGATACCCAAGCCGCCGCATCTGGGCGGCGGACGAAAAGGCCAGCAGTGGGTCTTGGAAGCTGTTCGTGGCGGCGGCCGCCAGCTGGTCCGCCGCATCGATCGTGCGGTTCCGATGGTGGTCGGCCATCCCTTCCAGATACAGCGACCAACCGGCATAGCCCTCTCGAAGTCGGCTTGTCCTGAGTTCCAAGGCGAGCGCCGCCAGTTCATCCCAGTTCTGGGTCTGGATCAGCAGGTCCGCCAAGGCGGTCCAGATCCCGGGATGGTAGGCGAAGTTCGTGATCTGTTGCCGGGCGAATTCGATGGCGATGTCGGTCAGGCCCAGACGCTTCCAGGCCAGGATCAACATCTCGGCCTCCGGCGCCGTCTCTGCCGCAACCGTATGCTGACGTGCCAGTTCCACCGCCCGGTCATGCTTGCCGGATTGTTCCAGCAGGAGCCAAAAACGCACCTCGTCCTGAACGCGTGCAGCCCGTGTGTCCTGGAGTTGGTTCAGGACCTTGCGATAGCTGGCGAGGTCCAACTGGGAGTAGTGCAGGGTCAGCGCCAGACGACGCGCGACCAAGGTCCATGGACCGTCCCCGGCTGCCGCAAGGAGCTTCGAACGTCCGGCGGAAAGCTCCTGGATCGGCCCCCATCCGGCGGCCCATGCCGCGTGGTAAAGCGAAGCGACCGGCCGCTCCGAAAGCACGGCCCGGTTGGTGGACCAGACCTGGCCGAACGCCTCCATGCGCCCGGTCTCGAAAAGTGCGATCAACTGATTCTCCAACCCCTTCGGTTCCAATGGCTCCGAAGGTTGGTCCAACAACGTCAGGATCTGCGGATAGAATTCGTAGTGACGGTAGATGTCGCTGGCCAGGGTGAGGTCGGAACGGTTCGTCTGAGTCAGTCGCAGAAGGAACCGGGCTTGGCCGACGCCCGGTCCAAGGTAGCTACGTTCCGCCTTCGGCAGCGCGACCACCGCCTGAAGGAAGCCACGGATCGCCTCCACGTCCGCCGGATTGTTGCCGATCGCACTGATCCAAGCCAGAATGGCCTCTTCGTGACGACCTACGGACTCCTCCTTACGGGCATTCCGCTTGAGGTTCCAACCTTGGAGCAGATCCAATCCGCTGATCCGGATGGTCTCTTCCATATGGGGTGGTGAGGAAATCCACAGCTTCGGCGCCAAGGCCACGGCCGTCAGCAGGAACAGACCGATCATCAAGAGCGCGAGCCGAAACCGGCGCTCGTAGAAGACCAAGTGCAGCAAGTAGTTCTTCCGCACGATGCGCGGGGCCCTCTGCCTCTTTCTGCGATGGGATGATGGGGAAGACGGCGTATCGCTCATGACGGTTCCAGATCCGGTCCAAACGCCCGGATTCTCCAAACGATTCCGTCGGTCCCGCCTCGCCCGAAACCGATCGGGCAACGTGACCGATACCCATCATTGCAAGGTGTACCCAGTGAGAAGTCGATGCCCGATTCGATGTTCTCGGCCGTAAACAACAACACTGAATAGAAGTCCGGCTTTTGCGTCTGTCCACGCGACGTTATGAAAACGCTCCTGCTGGCGCTGGTCGCCGGCTCTGCGGTCCTCCCGGTCCAAGCGCAACTCTTCGGCCCGGAATCGTTGGGAGGTGCCGTGTTGGGTGGCATCGCCGGCGGGGTGATCGGGCACAACAACGGACGTCGCACCGCCGAGGGAGCCGCCATCGGCGCCGGGGTCGGCGCGGTCCTGGGTGCCATCGTCGGCAACGAACGCCGTGCCGAGGCCGGATATCCGACGTCCTACATCGCCGACTCCCCGAATCTTCCCCGCGCGGTCACCGGCGCGCTGCTGGGTGGGGTTGCCGGCGGCGTGATCGGACACAACAACGGACGCCGTACCGCCGAGGGCATCGCCATTGGCGCCGGCGCCGGCCTGCTGCTGGGCACGCTCGCGGATCAAGCGGCCCGCCCGGTTCCGCCCCCCGCCCCGGTCGTCTACGCCGCCCCGGGTCCGGTCTTCGTCTCGGCACCGCCGCCCCACTTCCACGGGCCCCACCACAGGCACTTCGGCCCACCGCCGCCGCCGGTGCGCTGGGTCCGGACGGTTGTCGTCGCCGCCCCGGCAGCCGTCCCGGCGGTTCCGGACGCGCCGGTGGCCCCCTCCGCCCCGGTCGCCTTTGAACCGTCCGCTGCCGGCTCCTTCGCCCCGGCCAACGCGCTCTTTGGGCGTTGACCACACCCCTTCCGTCCGTTCAGTTCCCGCACCATTTTATGAACCGCAACGCCCTCGCGCGCTCCCTGTCCCTGCTCGCATCCGTGCTTCTCGCCGCCGGTTGCGCCTCCACCGGTGTCCGCAACCCCGGCGGCACCGGCGTCACCGTCCTCAAGCCCGAGGAATCCGGCTTCGTCGGCGGCACCGGCGTCGAATCCCAGGACCTCGTCCAGGTCACCGACAAGATGGCCCGCAGCATCCTCGACACGCCCCAGATCCGGAACGCCGCCGGCACTCCCCGCGTCGTGCTCGATCCCGTGGTCAACGAGACCCGGTTCACCCTCAACAAGGACATCTTCCTCACCCGCATCCGCACCGCCCTGAACCGGAACGCCCGCGGCAAGGTGGTCTTCCTCGCCCGCGACCGCATGCAGACCCTCGAGCGCGAACAGCAGCTCAAGCAGTCCGGTGCCGTCACCAGCTCCTCCGATCCCAACACGGTCGAGTTCAAGGGCGCCGACTTCTTCCTCACCGGGAAGCTCCAGGGCATGACCACCCGCACCAGCAAGGGGGTCAGCGACTACGTGCTCTACAGCTTCCAGCTCATCGACGCCCGGACCAGCGACATCCTCTGGGAGGATTCCGCCGAGGTGAAGAAGCAGGGACTCGAGGACGCCGCCTACCGCTGACCGGGAGCCGGTTCCACGCCTCCGGGCGCCACGTTCCCCTGTCCAACGCATGACCCCTACTTCGGCCACGGAGCCGTCTCCCGTCGCCCCGTCCTTCGCCGGGCGGTGGTGCTTCCTGCTGCTGCTCCTCGCGCTCGGCGCGGCCGGCTGTGCCTCGGACGGGGCCGCTTCGGCCCATTCCGCGGCCCCCGGCGGTCCCAAGCCCCCGCAGGCGGTGCCCGCCAAGGACCGCGTCCTCGTGCAGTACCGGCAGGCGGCGGACGCCATGCGGCAGGGTCGCTTCGCCGACGCCAAGCCGCTGCTCGACGACGCCCTGCTCACGCTGGGCGGACTCTCCGCCGGGGACCGTTCCGCCCGTCAGGCCCGCAGCCTCTTCCGCGAGGAGTCCCGGAAGAACTTCCGCGGCGAACCCTACGAGCGGGTCATGGCCTACTACTACCGCGGGATCCTCTACTGGATGGACGGCGAACCGGACAACGCCCGGGCCTGCTTCCGCAGCGCCCAGATCCAGGACGCCGACGCCGAGAAGAACGAGTACCAGGCGGACTACGTGCTGCTCGACTACCTCGACGGGCTCGTTTCCGCGAAGCTGGCCGGTGACGGTTCGGACGCCTACCGCCGCGCCGCCGCCGCTGCCCGCATGGCCGCGCCGCCGGCCTACGATCCGCCCGCCAACATCGTGCTCTTCGCCGAGATGGGCACCGGACCCGCCAAGTACGCGTCCGGCGAGTACCGCCAACAGCTCCGCTTCCGCCCCGGACAGTCCCGCGCCGTCACCGCGGTGCTCCGCGTGGGACCGCTCGTCCTCCGGGCGCCGGCCTTCGACGACCTCAGCTACCAGGCGACCACCCGCGGCGGCCGGGTCATGGACCACGTGCTCGCCAACAAGGCGGTGTTCAAGGACACCACCAGCGGGATCGGCGACGCCGCGGTGATCGGCGGCGCCATCATGGCCACCCAGACCGGACGCAACAGCGCCATGGACGAGGCGGGCCTCGGACTCCTGGCCGCGGGCCTCATCCTCAAGGGAATCAGCGCCGCGACCACGCCGACCGCGGACACCCGCACCTGGGACAACCTCCCGAACCTCCTCGCCTTCGGCAGCGGGCGGCTCGCCCCGGGGGACTACACCGGCACCCTCGAGTTCGCCGACGCCGGCGGCACCGTGGTCAAGGCCCGCCCCGTCCGGTTCACCGTCGCGCCCGGCCGCGACACCGTCCTCTTCGTCAGCGACCGTGACTGAACTCCGTCTCCGTCCAAAAGCCATGAACCTCCGTCCCGTGTTCCCCATCGCCGCGACCGTCATCCTCGCCCTCGCCAGCGGCTGCGCCCGCACCGGCGAGAAGATCGGCGGCGCCTCACGCGCCATTTCGACCGGCCAGGCCGGTGGCGCCTATCCCGCCCGCAACGCCGGCAAGTACGACACCGAGAACCGCGAGCGCTTCGTTACCATGAACTTCCGCGCCCAGCGCAGCGTCACGGCCAGCGGACTGATGTCCCGGCCGCTCGAGGACGGCCGCCTCGAGGTCGCCGCCAACCTGCGCAACCGCCTCAACCGCCGCATCGAGGTCCAGGTCCAATGCGTGTTCAAGGAACTCGAAGGGTTCTCTTCCGGCGACGAGACCCCGTGGCAGACGCTCATCCTCACCGAGAACGGCCAGGAGTCCGTCCGCTTCGTCTCCATGAACGACAAGGCGAAGGACTTCACCATCCGCGTCCGCGAAGCCCGTTGAACGGTCGTCACCGGCGCCGTCGGCGCCAGCATCAGGATCCCGCCATGAACACCGTCTTTCGTCTCCTCACTGCCGGCCTCGCCGTCGCCCTGGCCACCGCCCACGCCGCGGATCCGGTGCCACCTCCGCCTCCGGCCGTGCCGGCCGGCTCCCCCCCGATCATCGCCGTGCCGACCGGCGACCCCCGTCCCACCTACGAACAGCGCCCGATCCAGGGACGCGCCCCGCTGGTCTCCCCGGAACAGGCCCGCACCGTCGTCAACCGCTTCAAGGCAGGCTACCCCAAGCTCGGCGGCCCGCGCATGGTCCTGTTCGTGAACCGCGATCTCGTCGACGAATCCGGCGGGCTCCGTCTCACCGGCCGTCGCGAATCCACCGAGTCGCTCCGGTCCGACCTCCATCCCACCGGCGCCAATCCCGCCGTCGGAGGCCCCCTCGGACAGAACGTCACCGTGGTCGGCAACCTCTCCGGCGTCGGCACCTCGCCCGTCCAACCGCTCCGCGGCACCCAGGACCGCGTCACCGGCGAGAACGCCTACACCAACTCGCCCCGCCCGCAGGTCCCCCTCAACGACCGCCAGACGGTCCGCGACATCGAGCGTCTTCTCGGCCGTCCCCTCCGCATGGGCGGAGCCAAGCTCGCCGACCAGCGGGTCGCCGCCCAGCTCCTCGCCGACCGGCCGGTCCAGGAGTTCCTCGGCACAACCGGTTCCCCCGCCTCCGCCAAGGACCGTGAGGCCTTGCAGAAGATCGCCGACGTCGTCGTCGAGGTGCTGATCTCCTCCCGCAACATCACCGTGCCGGCCGTCTCCGGCGACCAGACCTACTCCGCCCCCGACGTCCAGATCACCGCCATCCGCCTCGATTCCGCCCAGATCCTAGGGCAGGCCTCGTCGCGCGACATCCTCGGACCCGACCGCTTCGCCGGCCGCCTGCTGCGGAACTACGACATCAACGAGATCACCGAAGCCGTCGGCCTGGCGTTGATGGAGGACATGATGCAAGGGGTGGAGTGACTCTCCCCCGGCGTGGGCCGGCTCGGCGCTCGACGGACCCGTGGTACCCGCTAGGTTGACCGGAATGACACCGCCACCGGTCCCTTCACCGGACGTCCCGTTGCCGCCGCGGCCCCCGGCGCAACGATTTTCACGTCTGGCGGTGGTCGCATTCGTCTTCGCCCTGCTGGCATTCCCTGCGGGACTGGTCGCCGTACTTCGGATCATCGGCTCCATTTTCGAGAATCCGGGTCCCGAGGCGGGGCCTTGGTTCGTCGCGCTGCTCATCTCGACGATCCTCGGATTCGTCGCCGCACTGCTCGGCTCCATCCCGATGGTCCGCATGCGGGGCAGGACCCCGGAACTGCGCGGCCGCGGCCTCGCCCTCTTCGCGGTGCAGGGGCCACGGGCCCTGGTCCTCGGCGCCGGCCTCGCCTTCGGCACGATCTGGCTGGGCGGCCAGATCCGCATGGCCCACGGGCCGGCCGTGGAGGAGGAGCGGATCGTGCGGACCCTGTGGTTGGTCTCGGCCGTCCTGGTGCTCTGGTACGTCGCCGCCGGCATCCGCCGGATCCGTGGCGAACTGCGCAGCCGGACCCGGGCCTGGCTCCTCTACTCCTTCGGTGTGGTCCTGCACCTCGCCTTGATGGTGGGATTGCCCTTTTCCCTGGTGGGTGCGTTCATGGCCCTGCATCCCGACCAGTTCGGCGTGGGTCAGGAACGGCACATGCCCCAACAGCCGGTGTTCGCCGGATCCTACGCCTTCCGTGAGCTCTGGTTCGACCAACCGGCCCGATCTTCCGCCCGGATGACCCTCCGCAAGTGGGAGAAGGGGCGGGCGGAGGAACTGGGTTCCTTGACCCTGACCGGGACGAACCGCATCCGCTGGGTGCTCACCGAACCGGGTCCCGCGGGCGCCCACACCGTGACCTGGGAGGTGGTCTCCGGCGCGAAGGAACGCGGCTCCGAATCCATCGAGGTCCCCACGGAGGTGACGCTGGTTCCGAACGACCTGCGCACCGCGTTGACCCTGCCGTCGCGGGGTACGACCAACTACTGGCTCTTCGTTCCGCTGGGTCCGGCCGGCCCCTTGGCGCCCGAGGCCAAGCCCGACTCCGCCATCGAGCTCGTCCTCGAACCGGCCCGCTGAGGCGACCGTTCGGCAGCCTTCGTCGCCGGAGACCAACTCCACCCCGCGCCGAACGGCCAAGAAACGGCGTGAATTGGGCGTCCTCCGTTCTGGTCAAGCGGGACCGGATGTTCCTAGCTTGATCCGCTTCCTCCAGCCCATGCGCCCATCCGTGTTCCATCTCCTTCCCCTCGGCTCCGCTGGCAGGCGTCTCGCCGGGCTCGTTCTTTCGGCCGGCTTGGTCGGCTCGGGCGCCCTGCAGGGTGCCACGGACTTCGCCCGCGACATCGAGCCGATCCTCATCCGGCGCTGCTCCGAATGCCACGGTCCGGACAAGCAGAAGGGCGATCTCCGCCTCGACTCCCGCGCCGCCGCGCTGAAGGCCGCCAAGTCGGGCCGGACCGCCGTCGTCCCCGGCAAATCCGCCGGAAGCGAACTGCTCGCCCGCGTCACCAGCACCGATCCCGACGAGGTCATGCCGCCCAAGGGCCCCCGTCTCACCGACGCGGAGGTCGCCGCGCTACGGAACTGGATCGACGAGGGCGCCGTCTGGCCCGAGGTCGACCCGCGCTCCCATTGGGCCTTCCGCGCTCCGGTCCGTCCGACTCCGCCCTCTGGGGCTCCCGCCGGCTCGGTGGTGAAGAACGACATCGACCGGTTCATCCTCGCTCGCCTCGCGAAGGAGGGACTCTCCCAACGGCCGGAGGCGGACCGTGCCACACTCATCCGCCGCGTCTCCCTCGATCTCATCGGCCTTCCGCCGACCCCCTCGGAGGTGTCGGCCTTCCTCGCGGATTCCGCGCCGGAGTCCTACGAACGGCTGGTGGACCGCCTGCTCGCCTCCCCGCATCACGGCGAGCACATGGCGCGTGGCTGGCTCGACCTCGCCCGCTACGCCGACTCCAACGGCTACCAGGTCGACCTCGCCCGTTCGATCTGGCCGTACCGCGAATGGGTCATCAACGCCTTCAACCGCAACCTGCCCTTCGACCGCTTCACCGTCGAACAGCTCGCCGGCGACCTCCTTCCGTCCCCGACCCCGGAGCAGCGCATCGCCACCGGGTTCAACCGCAACACCAAGGTCAACGACGAGGGTGGCGGTGACGCCGAGGAGTACCGCACCAAGGCCGTGAAGGACCGCGTCGCAACGCTCGGGACGGCCTGGCTCGGCCTCACGCTCAACTGCGCCGAGTGCCACACCCACAAGTACGACCCCATCACCCACGACGAGTACTACCGGCTCTACGCCTTCTTCAACAACTCGACCGACAGCGGCAACTACAGCAACGGCCCCGCCGTCGACGTGCCGCGGCCCGACCTTTCCGACTCCGAGTCCTTCGTCCGGAAGCAGCTCGGCGACGCCCGTCGTGAACTCGCCGCCGAGGAGGCCCGTCTCGCCGCCTCCCGGGCCGCTTGGGAGAAGTCAGCACCGCGCCAACAGGACGCCTGGAAGGTCCTCCAGCTGACCAACGCCCATTCCACCGGCGGCTCCGGATACACTAACCTCGCCGACGGCTCGCTGCTCGGCGTTGGCGTGAACCCCATCTACGACACCATCACCGTCGACGCCGCCACCGACCTCACCGGGGTCACCGCGGTGATGCTCGAGGTCCTCCCGGACCCGAGCCTGCCGAAGAACGGCCCCGGACGCTGGGGCCAGACCGGGAACTTCATCCTCGACGAGTTCGGGCTCTCCGTCGCGCCGGCCCGCGACGTCGACGGCAAGGGGTCCGTGAACGTCGCCTTCGCCGGGGCCGATGCGGATTGGGAACAGCAGTACTACCGCGCCGAACATGCCGTCGACCGGAACCCCAAGACCGGTTGGGCGATCGGACCGCGCTTCGGCGAACGCCATGTGCTCGTGGCCCGGCTGAAGGAGCCGGTCGGATTCCGCGGAGGCAGCCGGCTGACCTTCCGCCTCGACCACTACCACGGCAACAGCCACTGCGTCGGACGGTTCCGCATCTCCGTCACCACCGCCAAGGATCCCGCCGCGGTCTGGCCTTTGGCGGATGACGTCCGCGGGGCGCTGGGCGTCGCCGCGGCCTCCCGCACGCCGGAACAGGAACGCCGCATCGCCGCCGCGCACCGCGGCTCGTCGCCGGCGATCCGGCGCCTCGACCTGGAGGTCCACCGCCTGGACCAGAAGGAGCGGCAGCTCGCCGGACAGAAGTTCTCCTCGCTCGTGATGCAGGAACGTTCCGAGCCGCGTCCGCGTGAGACGTACGTGCATCTGCGCGGCGATTTCCTCACCCGCGGCAAGGTGGTGGAGGCGGGTGTTCCCGAGGTGTTCCCGCCCCTTCCCGCCGGCGAACCGGCGAACCGCCTCGCGCTGGCCCGCTGGCTGGTGGACCCGCGCCATCCGCTGACCGCACGGGTGGCCGTGAACCGCCATTGGGAACGCCTCTTCGGCACCGGCCTGGTGAAGACCAGCGAGGACTTCGGACGCCAGGGCGAAACGCCGTCCCATCCGGAACTGCTCGACTGGCTGGCCACGGAGTTCGTCCGGACCGGCTGGGACATGAAGGCGCTGCAAAAGCTCCTCGTGATGTCCGCCACCTACCGTCAGGACGCCGCGACCGACGCCCAACGGCTGGAGAAGGACTTCTACAACCGGCTGCTCTCCCGCGGACCCCGCTTCCGCATGGACGCCGAGATGATCCGTGACCACGCGCTCGCGGTGAGCGGTCTGCTCAACCCCCGGATCGGCGGACCCAGCGTTTATCCCGTCCAGGTGCCCAACCTGTGGAAGGAGATCGGCTTCCTGCGTCCGGAGATCGGCATGGACGAATGGCCCGTCAGCGAGGGCCCGGACCTGTACCGGCGCGCGGTCTACACGTTCTGGCGAAGGGTTTGCACCTATCCGACCTTCGCCACCTTCGACGCCCCCAGCCGCGAGGTGTGCGTCGCGCGGCGTCCCCGGACCAACACGCCGCTCCAGGCCCTGGCCGCCCTGAACGATCCGACCCTGCTCGAGGCCGCC
This sequence comes from Verrucomicrobiales bacterium, assembly GCA_027483345.1. Taxonomy (GTDB): domain Bacteria; phylum Verrucomicrobiota; class Verrucomicrobiia; order Limisphaerales; family UBA9464; genus SXXZ01. The sequence goes on from JAIXUV010000010.1 coordinate 32,599, forward strand.
CGCGTCTTCGCCCAGAGGATCCTCGCCGAAGGCGGCAAGGACGACGCCTCCCGCGTCGACTTCGCCTTTCGGGCCTGCCTCGGACGGTCGCCGTCCAAGGCCGAACGGGAACGGCTCGCCGGCTTTGTGGACCAGCAGTGGAAGGGCTACCGCAACGACCGCAAGGCCGCAGAGGCCCTGGTCACCGTGGGGACCGCGCCGCGGCCGGCGGACCTGGATCCGCGTCGTCTCGCCGCCTGGATGATGCTCGCCAACGTGCTCTTCAACCTCGACGAGTCCCTCACCAAGGGCTGATCCGCCCGCCTGGCCCCATCGGGGCGGACAGGCGGACGGCTCGGTTCAGCGCGTGATCCCCACCTGGGTCATCAGCCAGGCGTACTCGAAGGAGACCTCCTTCAGCCGGTCGTAGCGCCCGCTCGCGCCGCCGTGTCCCGCGCCCATGTTGCACTTCAGCAGCAACGGCCGGTCGTCGGTCTTCAGCGTCCGCAGCTTCGCCACGTACTTCGCCGGCTCCCAGTACATCACCTGGCTGTCGTTCAGGCTCGTGGTCACCAGCATCGCCGGATACGCGCCGCGCTTCAGGTTGTCGTAGGGACTGTACGACCGCATGTAGTCGAAGGCCGCCTTCTCGTTCGGGTTCCCCCATTCTAGGTACTCGCCGACCGTCAACGGCAGGCTGGCGTCCATCATGGTGTTCATCACGTCCACGAAGGGCACCGCCGAGTGGACCGCCCGGAAGAGGTCCGGCCGCAGGTTCACCACCGCCCCCATCAGCAGGCCGCCCGCGCTGCCGCCCTCGATCACCAGCCGGTCCGGGGCGCTCAACCCCTCCTTCACCAGCCACTCCGCGCAGTCGACGAAGTCCTGGAAGGTGTTCTTCTTCCGCATCAGCATGCCGTCGTCGTGCCAGCCCTCGCCGAGCTCGTTGCCGCCGCGGATGTGCGCGATCACGTACACCATGCCGCGGTCCAGCAGCGAAAGCCGCGCGACGGAGAACGAGGCCTCCATCCCGATGCCGTAGGATCCGTAGCCGTACAGGAAGCACGGGGCCTTGCCGTCCAGCTTCACGTCCTTGCGCCGGACCACCGACATCGGTACCCGCACCCCGTCCCGCGCGGTCGCCCAACGGCGTTCGGTGACGTAGTCCGCGGTGTCGAACTTCCCGAGCACCGGCGTCCGCTTCAGCAGCGTCAGCGTCCCTGTGGCCAGGTCGCAGTCGTACACGCCCTGCGGCGTGGCCATCGACTGGTAGGTCAACCGGAACGCCTTCGCGTCCGGTTCCGGGGTCCCGGTCGCCCCCGCCGCGTACACCGGCTCCGGGAACGCCACCTCGCGCCATCCGCCGCCCCGACGGTCCTGGATCCGCAGACGCGTCAACGCCTCCCGCTGCTCCTGCACCACCAGGTGGTCCCGGAACATCTCCATGCCTTCCACCAACACGTCCGCCCGATGCGGCACCAGCTCCGTCCAGCGGTCCGGCGCCTCCACCGGAGCCGTCACCAGACGGAAGTTCTTCGCGTCCCGGTTGGTCCGGAGGTAGAGCACGCCGTCCCGGTGCTCGAGGTCGTACTTGTGCCCCTTCTCCCGCGGCAACACCGGTCGGAACGTCCCGGCGGGTTCCGTCGACGGCAGGATCCTCTGTTCCCAGGTGTCCGTGCTCTGGAAGGTGCACACGAACCAGCGACGGTCCTTCGTCCGGCCCACCGCCACCGAGAACAGCTCGTCCGGTTCCACCAGGATGCGCTCGGCCTTCCCCCCCTCCACCGGCCGACGCCACAGCTCGTTGCTGCGCTTGGTCACCGCATCCTCCGTCGAATAGACCACCGTCCGTCCGTCCGAGGACCACTCGAACGAGGTCACCCGCTCCGCCAACGCCTCCGAGGTCCGGCCGGTCGTCAGGTCCTTCCGGTAGAGCGTGTACTGGCGGAAGCCGGTCACGTCGGTGCTGTAGAGCAGCTGCCGGCCGTCGTCGCTGACCTCGAATCCGCCCAGCGAGAGGAACGTGTGCCCGGTCGCGAGCGCGTTCAGGTCGAGCAGCACCTCCTCCGCCGCGTCGGGAAACGCGGCGCCGTCCGCACCCGCCTTCCGACGGCAGTGGATCGCGTACTGCCGGCCTTCCTCCGTCCGCGTGTAGTACACGTGGGCGCCCCGCCGCAACGGAACCGTCAGATCCGTCTGCTGGATGCGCGCCAGCATCTCGCGGTAGAGGGCTTCGCCGAACACCTTCACCTCCGGCGTGCTCGCCTCGGTGTAGGCGTTCTCCGCCTCCAGGTGCCGGATCACCTCCGGGTCCGACTTCTCCCGCAGCCAGAACCACGGGTCGTCCACCTTCTCACCATGCCAGGTGGAGAGATGCTCGATGCGCTTCGCCACCGGCGGACGCAGGGCCGCGGGCGACGTGGCCGCCGGGGGAGTCGTGGACTTCGGGGTTTCGGACATGACGTTGGGAAGGAGGGCGAGGAACGCGCCGGCGAGGACGATCCGGGCCGGATGGAGTGGCTGGAGGGACCTGGGCTCGCTGGGCGGCATGGGCGGAAAATTCGGCGGACCACCGCATTCTGCAAGACCCGACATGTCCCGCGCACCGGTGTTGGCGACGCCGGTCCCATTCGTCCACGCTCGGGTCCGGATGACGCCTCTACGCATCTACGTCGATTTCGTCCCCCCGCCCCAGGCCATGGCCCTGCTGCGGGAGGCCGCCGCCGGACACGAACTCCTCTTCGCCCGCAACCCGACCGCCTCGGTCCTCGCCAAGGCGGAGCGGGATCCGCAGATCGACACCGCGGACATCGCCTTCGGCCAACCGGACACCGGGGCCGTGCTCGGCTCCCCGCGCCTGCGCTGGGTGCATGTCAGTTCCTCTGGCATCACCCGCTACGACACCCCCGAGGTCCTCCAGGAACTCCGGGCCCGCGGCGTCCTCCTCAGCAACAGCGCCTCCGTCTACGCCGAGGCGTGTGCGCTCCAGTCCCTCGCCTTCCTGCTCGCGCAGTCCCGCGTCCTGCCCCGGGCCCTCGCCTCGCGGACCCCGAACGGTTCGCCTGAATGGAACGACCTCCGCCGGTCCTGCGTGCCTCCACGGGGCCAACGCATCCTCATCGTCGGCTTCGGCGCCATCGCCCGACGGCTCGCCGAGTTCCTCCGCCCGCTCGGTCCCGAGATCGTCGCCCATCGCCGACATCCCCGCTGCGACGAAGGCATCCCGGTGGTCGGCCCCGAGGGACTCGCCGACGCGCTCGCTTGGGCCGACCACGTCGTGGACATCCTGCCCGAGAGCGGCGAGACGCGCGGATTCTTCGGCGCGGAACGCTTTGCCATGATGAAGCGCGGGGTCGTGTTCCAGAACATCGGACGCGGTGCCACCGTGGACCAGGACGCCCTGCTCGCCGCCCTCCGGTCCGGCCACGTCGCCGCCGCATGGCTTGACGTCACCAGCCCGGAACCGCTTCCCGACGGTCACCCGCTCCTCTCCGAGCCCAACTGCCACATCACCCCGCACATCGCCGGCGGACATGCCGACGAATCGGTCACCCTGGTGCGCCACTTCGCCGAGAACCTCGCCCGTTTCGTGGCCGGCAACCCGCTCTCGGACCGCGTGGCCTGAACGGGACGATGCGGAAGGGATCGGCCCGGGGACGCACCAAGCCTTCGGTGGACGGAGAGGTAACCGCAGCTTGGCAGCCGCGGCCAACAGGGGTCCTGGCGGAAATCTGGAGTCATGAATCTGGAATCACGAACGGCTGCGCGTCCCAGGATTTGCCCCGGGGCATGATTCTCCCGAGACTCCGCCCGTGACGAACGCCGGACCCCGCCATCGCCTCGAGCAACTCCGCGAGGCGCTGCTCGATCTGCACAAGACCCTCGTCGACTCGGAACGCGCCGGCTACGAGGCCGCCGTCGGTCCCATCCAGTCTCCGAACCACTTCCTGCGCCTGCTGTCCGAGGACCCCTGGTTCGCCTGGCTGCATCCCCTCTCGCTCCTGATCGTGGCCATGGACGAAGCCCTCGACGCGCGCATCCCCCTGACCGCGCCCCAGGCCGAGGAGCTGGTCCTCCGCACCCGCCGCATGCTGGTGGCTTCCGAGGAGGGCGAGGGCTTTCCCCGGAACTACTTCGACGCGCTCCAGCGGGACCCGGACGTCGTCTTCGCCCATGCCCGCGCCGCCGGTCTGTTCCGGGCGGATGCCCGCCGGAACTGACCACGAATCCCCCGCCGCCCGGATCGTCTCGATCGGAGCGGGAAGGGACCTCACGCAACGACGCCGAGTCGCCATGGGGAGCCGGAAAACGCGTCGGGATTGGCCGTCGCTGGGCTCACGCTTCACGTCCCCTTTCCCCGCGGCTTGGCGCCGTGGCGCGATGGTCCTTCGCCCAAGGTCCCGGATCCGATCCGGCGGTTGACTCCGCGGCGCCCGAAGGCGGAGCCTTTTCCCGCTCCACCTTCGCTCCACCGCCATGAACCTCTCCCGCCTCGCCTGCCTCCTGCCGCTGCTCGCCGCCGGCTGCCTCCATTCCGAACAACCCCACCTCGGCGTCGGCGCCAAACCCGAGAAGGGCGCCGAGGTCGTCTTCGATGGCTCCAAGGAGATGCTCCACTCCAAGTGGACCTACTGGCAGGGACCCGGCTTCAAGTCGTCGTTGCCCGTGAAGTGGCCCATCGTCGACGACCCGGTCGACAAGGGGACGGCCATGATGACCGACGACCGGGCTGCCGACGGCGGCAGGTACGGCGCCGCCGACCTCGTCACGGTGAAGGAGTACCGGGACTTCCGGCTGCACATCGAGTTCTTCATCTCCAAGTCGGGCGGCAACAGCGGCGTGTACCTCCAGAACCGCTACGAGATCCAGGTGCTCGACGGCGACAAGACCAGCCACGGCATGGGCGCTGTGATCAACGAAAGCCCGTCGCCCTACCACGCCTATAACGGCGTCGGGAAATGGAACGCCTACGACATCACCTTCCGCGCCGCACGCTTTCAGGGCGGCAAGCTGGTGGAGAAGCCGGTCGTTTCCATGTACTTCAACGGGGTGAAGGTCCACTCCAACGTCACCATCAACCAAGTCTGGGGCGGCCCGAACTCGGGCATCGACGGCGGCAACGACGGCGGCAAGGGCATCACCGACCGGCCGGGCGGCCTGAAGCTCCAGGCGGAGGGACACGACGTCCGCTACCGGAACATCTGGATCCGCGAGCTGGACCTGAAGAAGGCGGACACCTCGTTCTGAACGAATGCAGTAGGGATCGGCTCGCCAAGCCGCAAAGCCGCTGAGGTGGGAGAAGAAGCCGGTGGCTTCTCGTTTTGGAACTGAACTCCGGGTCAACGCCGTTTCGAACCCGGATCCGGCGTTCCCTTGGCGTCTTTGCGGGTTTGCGTGAGGCCGGTCTTTGCGTGGTCGGTCTTCGCTCCCTCAGAGCCGTTTCGGCTGGGCCTGCGCCCAACGGGCCCTTGGAAAGGCAAAGGCGGCCGGGCTTACGCCCGACCGCCCCCGATAGTACCTATGCGTTAGAATATTATCGAAGCCCACACTCATGGGCAAAGCGTCCGGTCCATCCGGATCCCACCTGGAATCCGGCTCGTTCGGAACCGAAGGACGTCTGGAAACACCCTCCGATTCCGGAAACCGTTGTGTCACAACGATCCCGCCTGCAGCCAGCGCCGTTGGGCCAACCGCTGTGAATTCCATTGTTCATCCGGGTGACCAACTTGAAACGGGTCGATGACCGACCCGGTTTCCTGCGGCTCCGTCTAGCAGGTTCCGGACCCGGCGAAGCCTCCCCGCACCGGCTGAAGGTTGGTCTTTCGGGTTCCTCCACGTAGCGTCGCCCGCATCCATGCGCTGGTTGATCCCATTCCTGATGGCCCTTGCGGCGGCGGCCGACGGCTTCGTCCAGGACCGCTTCGCCATCGGCCTCTGGGTTCCACCGATTGACACGACGAACCGGACCGCCCGCTATCGCGAGCTCCGCGACGCGAACTTCAACCTCGTGATCGGTTCCGGCGGACTCGAACGGAAGGAACAGCTCCGGCTCTGTGAACGCTTCGGGTTGAGGGCCCTGGTGCCGCCCGAGGGCAAGCCGTCGCGCCCGCCCGACAGCGCCGCCTGCTGGGGTTACCTGCTCGCCGACGAACCCTCCGCGGCCGATTTCCCCGCCCTGGCCGGCCGGGTCGCACGGCTCCGCCAGTCGGACCCCGGCCGACTCGGCTACATCAACCTCTTCCCCAACTACGCCTCGCCCGCACAGCTCGGGACCGCCGACTACGAGGAGCATGTTCGGCGGTTCGTGGAGACGGTCCGTCCCGAGGTGCTGTCCATGGACCACTACCCCAACCAGCGTCCCGACGTGGACACGCGGGAAGCCTACCTGCGCAACCTGGAGACGATGCGCCGGCATTCCGTCGCCGCCGGGATCCCGTTCTGGAACTTCTTCCACTCGATGCCGTTCGCCGACCGCATCGATCCCACCGAAGCCCAGGTCCGCTGGATGATCCACGCCTCGCTGGCCCACGGTTCCAAGGGCGTCCTCTACTTCTGCTACTGGACACCCGGCAAGGGCAACAAGGGCACCGGGGAGTTTCCCAAGGGAGGCGCCATCCTCACCGCGGAGGGAAGGCGCACCCGCCATTACGACGAGGCCCGGCGCATCAACGCCGGACTGCTCAAATGGGGACCGACGCTCCTGCAGCTCACCGGCGAAGGCGTGCGGTCCGGCACCACCGGCGCGGCGGAGTCCGTCTGGTCGGGATCCGGGATCCGTTCGCTGTCGCGCGTCGGCTCCGATCCGGAATCAGGGTTCCTCGTCGGCACACTGCGCCATCGTGACGGACGTCGCGCGGTGCTCCTCGTCAACGACGGCACCGCCTACACCGCCTGGCCGACCGTGGCGTTCGACGGGGCCGCCGAGGTGTTGGAGGTCTCCCGCGAAGACGGCTCCGCGATGCCTGTGATCGACGACAGCCCGGAGCTTCCCGGCCTGCAGCTTTCGTTCGGGGCCGGCGATGCGCGGCTCTTCCTTCTCAACCCGCCAACCCCGCGTTGAATCGGCGCGGCGTCGGCGTCAGCGTGGTCCGATGAAACGGGTGACCGTCTACTGCGCCTCCAGCGCCGCCGCACATCCCGAGTTCGCCGCCGCCGCCTTCGAACTCGGCGGAATCCTCGCCCGGGCCGGCATCACCACCGTCTATGGCGGCGGGGCCATCGGTTCCATGGGACGCCTCGCCGACGGCGCCCTCGCCGCGGGCGGACGTGTGGTCGGCATCATGCCGCGCTTCATGGGCGACCTCGAATGGGGCCATCCCGGTCTCTCCGAGATCGTCTGGACCGAAACCATGGCCGCCCGCAAGGAACTCCTGTTCCAGGACACCGACGCCATCGTCACCCTGCCCGGTGGCACCGGCACCCTCGAAGAGCTGATCGAGGTCCTCACGCTCAAGCGGCTCGGCCTCTTCTTCAAGCCGGTGGTCCTCGTCAACCAACGCGGTTTCTACGACCCGCTCATCCAGCTGCTCGGCAACTGCGTCACCGAGGCGTTCATGAGCCCCAGGCACCTCGACATGTGGCGCGTCGTCGACCATGTGGACCAGGTGCTCGACGGACTCCGGGCGTGTCCACCCTGGGACGAACGGTCGCGCGAATTCGCCGTCCAACGCGCCCCAGGCACCGGTTCGTGAGTTCCCACCGGCCGCCCACGTCTCCAGCCCGGTGACGACGGCAGCTTGGGCGTTGAATGTTCGTCCCGGCGCGTTGAAATGACGCCGCTCCCATGAACCTGCGCCTCCTCCGTCCGGCCGTCGTCGCCGCACTCGCCCTCGTCTCCCAAGCCGCCGACTGGCCCGCCTGGCGCGGCATGGACGGCCTCGGCGTCAGCCCGGAGAAGGGACTTCCCCTCGAATGGTCGCACGAGAAGAACGTCGCCTGGCGCACGGTCCTTCCGGGACGCGGCTCCTCGTCCCCCATCGTCGTCGGTGGACGCGTGTACGTGACCACGCAGACCGAGGGCAAGGGCCTCCGCGTGCTCGCCTTGGACGCCGCCACCGGCGCGTTGGCCTGGGACACCGAGGTCGCCAGCGGCGCCCTCCATGCCCACGACCTCCACAACATGGCCACCCCGTCCGCGGTCTCCGACGGCAAGTCCGTGTGGGTGCTCTTCGGCACCGGCGACTACGCCCGCCTGGACCTCGACGGCAAGGTCGTCTGGCACCGCAACTTCGTGAAGGAGATCGGTCCCATCCGCACCAACCACGGCTATGGAACCTCGCCCGTCCTCCTCGATGGACGCCTGTACCTGACCCTCATGCACCAGGGACCGTCGTGGCTCCTCGCCGTGGAGGCCGCGACCGGCAAGGAACTCTGGCGGAAGGAACGTTCCTTCGGTGCCGAACAGGAGGCCCAGGACTCCTACTCGACCCCGTTTGTCCTGCGGCACGAAGACCGAACCGAACTCGTCGTCGCCGGCGGCGAGGTCCTCAACGCCTACGTGCCCGCCACGGGCGAGGAGTCCTGGAGGTTCGGCGGCCTGAAGGTTCCGCATCCCTACGGCCGCACCATCGCCGGCCCCACCGGCGGCGAAGGCGTGGTGGTGGTGGTCTCCTCGGGCTTCCAGAACCGTGGATCCACCACCGCGATCCGGGCCGGCGGAAAGGGCGACATCACCGCCACCCACCGCCTGTGGAACCAGGCCAAGTTCTCCGCCGACTGCCCCACCCCGTTGATCCACGACGGACTGCTCTATTCCGTGCGCGACGACGGCATGGCCTCCTGCCTTGACCTCAAGACGGGCGAACCCCAGTGGCAGGAGCGCCTGTTCTCGGACAACATCAAGGTCTCGCCGGTGTTCGGCGACGGACGCGTGTACTTCCAGAGCGGGCAGTCGCAGTGCGTCGTGGTGGCGGCGGGTCGGAAGTTCGAGGTGTTGGCGCGCAATTCACTGAAGGAATCCACACAGGCCACCCCGGCCATCGCCGGAGGCCGGATCTACCTGCGCACCGACGAAGCCCTCTACGCCATCGCCCGGAAGCCCTGAAGGCATTCGCGATCCGCGATTCCCGATTCGAAGATGTCCTGGTTGGCCACGGAGGCACTGAGGCCACGGAGATTGGGTCCATTGTCCGCCGCCCACCCAGATACTGAGCGGATCCGCAGGGTATGGAGTCCCGGCTTCAGCCGGTGGAAACCGTCCCAGCCAGAACGCCCCTGCTTGGAATGGCGTGTCCCCAACCCAAGTCACGGAAGCCCTGAAGGCATTCCCGATTCCCGATTCGTGATCCATTCCGTGGTAGCCGAGGCCGCCAGGCCACGGACGATCGATGCCGATTCGGTTGTTCCCCGCTGAAAACTGAAAACTTGAAACTGAAAACTACTCTGACTTGCCACAGAGGCACTGAGGACACGGAGATAGGCTCCGCTGTCCGCCGTCCACCCGGATACCGAGCGGGCTCGCAGGGTATGGAGTCCCGGCTTCAGCCGGCGGAAACCGTCCCAGCCAGAACGCCCCTGCTAGGAATGACGTGTCCCCAACCCAAGTTGCGGAAGCCCTGAAGGCATCCGCGACTCGCGGTTCCCGATTCGTGATCCATTCCGTGGTAGCCGAAGCCGCCAGGCCACGGACCATCGCCGCCGATTCGTTTGTTCCCCGCTGAAAACTGAAAACTTGAAACTGAAAACTACTCTGAATTGCCACAGAGGCACTGAGGACACGGAGATTGGGTCCGCTGTCTTTCATCCGTAGCCACGGTTGCCAAGCTGCGGACGATTTCCATGTCCCTAGTCGGCCGTTCCACCTCCCGATCTGTGTCCATCTCCAGAATCTGTGGATGCAAATCCCAAACACCCATTCCACAGGGTGTTGTATCCGCAGATCTCACAGATCGACGCAGATGGAATCCTAGGATCTGCCTTGGTGTTGGCCCAACAACGACCGACCCGGAGCCCGATCATCGACCGTCCGAAGTCCTGCCGCGACTCTCCGCTCCACTTCGCAGCAATACACCGCTTCTTGTTAGGCTTCTGGTCTCTTGTCTCGAGAGCCCCTCTTCGGATCCTTGACCGACGCTCTAAACGAATGGATGCCTGCAAGTAGACCCAGAATAGTGCCAGGAATATTCCGCCAACCGCCCGCAGAGCCATCAACTTCCTGGGCATCGACCGGAAAGATCAAAACCATGACGAATCCGACCACTATAGCTACTACGATCGTAACCATCAGGAATCCGATTACTCCAACAAGATAGCGAACTGGCTTCAAGGTAGTCTGGAATTGCCTAGATGTTGATGTTTCATAGCGTGGTCTTCACGCCTAACGGCGAAAGCTAGCGACCCGGCGCCCGAAGTGCTTGGATTGCAACGGCGACTCTCACGCCGGGTTCGCTGGAGCGCCTCGTTAGGCATCGTCGATCTCACCTCTTGAAACATTTCAAAACAACGAATGAATAAATGAAGCCGAGAACTGAATAGAGGCAGCCAAGGTCAACGACCATAGGCAGCCAGGCTAACCTCATGACTCTAGGTAGCGGACAAACAAGCATTGCCATACCGGCCAAACAACCGCCAATCAAAGGAATTAAAGAATGATGCTGGCGGCGAACATACCAAAGAAACACGGCCGAGAAATTCAGGACGATGATCCAGCAACCGACGAGTCCAAGCAAACCGGCCAAGGTCCAACGCAATGAATCGGAGACGTGCATGTCGTAAGATGCCTAACGGAGATAACTGAGCCACCGCCGAACGACGACCCGAACCGCGCCAGCGGAACGGTGAACGCCCTAGGCGGTTGGCTCGGGCGTCCTGTTAGGCAAATGATTGCTGCGAGTATATAGAATAAGAAATCCCAAAACCAGCAGGCCGGTGGAAATGGAAGCAATGGCGGGAATCTTTGTGAGCTCGTACGCCTTCGGCCCGCCCTCAGGAAAGTAGCCACGAATCTGAAACCATGCTGTGTAGGAGCCGACGAGAAAAATCAATGATGCGGTCGCAATCTTCCGTCGCGGTGCCACTACAAAGCCGACTAACAGAACCGAGGCGGCGCAAACTGGGCCAACAAACACATCAGGCCAGATCTTGAAGGTGCGAGCGATGTCATAGCTAAACAATGCAGTGATGAAGAACACGGTCAAAACAGCAATCGGCGTCAGAATGAATCGAGCGATGCTCATGTCTGTGCTGTATAACTGGTATTAGGCGGCCAACTCATGCTCAATGACTGACACACTACGGCAAACCACATAGCGCATATTGAATAACACGACGCGGTAGCCACCGCGAGGAGTATGTCCGTTGACAATCGAGTAGCGCAGCGTGTCGCCAACGACTCGGGCGTACTCGTCAATAGCCCTACGCGGACCATCGGCCAACCGCCCGTGGCCGCACCGCAGCAACTCAGAGCCAGCGCGCCAGTAAGCCGACAACTCACGCCACCCACCGAACAACGCTGCTTGCGCCTCGTGAAGCCGTCCGAGTAGTGCAAACGGGTCGGGTGAAGCTGTAGAAAAAAACATCGAGACGCTCTCGTCGTTGTGCTGCCAGAGCAGCGGATGCTCATCGGCGACATGAAGAGACCCGCACGATGAGGGTGTAGCCGTCGCCTCCGGGACATCGTCGAAGACAAGCTCGAACCGTCGGCGACGGTCACAGTCGCACCAATCGTCACACTCAAAGATGACGCGGTATGTCCTCGCGACGGTGCTGACTGTAGCGATGGATCCATTCAGGTCCTCGTAAACTGACTCACTCAACTCATCGAATGTCATCGTGGTATGGGCTGGCCGCCTATCGTCTATGCTGAGCGAAGGTGATGCCTGGCGCTGATCGTGCTGCTCGGAGCACGATCTGTGACAGGCATCACCGTTCGCTCTACCGCATGGTTCGGCTCTTCTAGCACTTAAACCTTTTTTAAGACCCTCGTTATTCGGAGGCGATTGTAGCGCTGCAGGAATATGGGGTAGACATTCAGATAAAGATTAATGACCAGAATCGCCAAAAGCTGCTCGATGGACAATTTGGGCGAGAAATTGGAGACCAGAAAGCAGCCCGTAAGTAGTAGGACCAGCAAGTGAATTACTTCATTCCGTCTGGTTTCCCACTCAAGCCGCTTAAGTTCGGTCTTTAGTGCTTCCTGACCTCCTTTCACTGCTCTTTTTCCGCGTAGGTGGTCGACCAAAAGCTCGGTGGGCAGTAGATACCTCTTAAAGAACCTGACGCCCACCGCTTCGTAAAGGGATCTGCCGCGCTGCTGTTTAACCTTACTCGGTTCGAAGTATTTGAGCATGGCTGCCTAACAACGAAAGATCAGCGACCCGGCGCTCGAAGTGCTTTGATTGCAACCACAACGCCATCGCCGGGTTCGCTGAAGCGCCTTGTTAGCGAACAAACCGCCGCCGCGGCGGAGCAATGACGTAAGGAACTTCAACGGCTGCCCCTGCTGGTTACCAATGACTTGCATGTCTAGTTCCTCAGGAGGCCACCTGCAACTCATAACAAAACCAATGCCAAAATCGGAGTCTCTCCAACCTCAACGCGCGCTGCAGCGCATGGTTCGGCGTTGCGGTCATTCGGGGACAACGATCACTTCCGTAAGAATTTAATGTCGAAAAAATCCCCGTTGAAAACAGGAAAGCCAACGGACAACGGATTGCCTTTCATAATATGCACCTCCAGGGTTTTGAGTGGCACGCGACTCAGAATATATTTTTTCAACTCCGCGTCGGAAGGAACTCCATCCCCGATTATGTGCGCGATCGACAGCGAGATGACAAACACGGCGGACGACTTCTGAATGCTCCAGGTTCCGGAAAATGAATAGTATCCGCCCGAAAAAGGATAGACGGTCTCATCAGCTCCGTGGAGACAACATGCGGGAACATCTTTGGCGGTGAAGCTCGAATCCCCATTCAGCGTGATGAATCCCGATAGGTTCTTGTATCCCATCTTCGCAAGGTAGGACGATGACCAGCCTTCGCTGATTTGGTATTTTGCCACCAATTCTTCAGGGCCGGGCTTTTCGGTTAGAAGGCCGTGCATGTTGAATTTTCCGCATCCCGCCACAAGCAGCAGGATCAATGGCCAAAAGAATTTCATTTTCGGTGTATCACGGAGACGGGCGTAGCATCGCCGAACGCAGAAAGCTCAGCGACCCGGCGCTCGAAGTGCCTGGATTGCAACGACAACGCTCACGCCGGGTTCGCTGGAGCGTCTTGTTGGGCGTTTGCGGTCTCATCTGCAAATGGTCGTAAAGAATCTGGACTCGGTAAAGTCTTCGGTGCGTCGCCAGCCCAACCGTAAACCTCAAGACCAGCGAGAACTCCCGACTGCTCGAAAACGAAAACACCGCTCATCTCGTAACCGCTGCCGAAAACGAAGTCGGCAATCGGACGAAGCCCGCCGGACGGCTTCGGTTGTCCATCAATACTGAAATCAATGCTCGCACAACCGCAAGGACAGCGCGTGGGAAGAACCTGCGCCCGCTCAAGCTGCGGAAGAAACTGCGATGCGTCGGGTGCGCCGTGCTCAAGCATCCAGCGAACGAGATGCCTCTCCTCGCTCGTCAGGTCTCGATTGGATAAGCACTTGCCCATGGCTGACGGGTAGCAACGCTTAACGTAGAAAGCTCAGCGACCCGGCGCTCGAAACGCCTGGATTGCAACGACGACGCTCACGCCGGGTTCGCTGAAGCGTCTTGTTAGCGAACAAACCGCCGCCGCGGCGGAGCAATGACGTAAGGAACTCCAACGGCTGCCCCTGCTGATTACCAATGACTTGCATGTCTAGTTCCTCAGGAGGTGTCATGATTCGATCCGCTCTGGCATCTTCTCAAAAAGCACGACGTGACTGCACTCCGCACAAACCAGCGTGTGCATCCCAACCGCCGCAATATACTGTCCGGTCTTGAAATGCTCGTGCCCGCACATCTGGCAGACAAACGCCCGATCTTCCAATCCGTAACGCTGTGGGCCAAGCGCACGCTTGGCTGCAGTGATGGCTCGCTTCAGTGGTGATGTAGTCTTTGGCATAAACTCAATGATGTGACTGACACCTAACGGAGAAAGCTCAGCGACCCGGCGCTCGAAGTGCCTGGATTGCAACGAGAACGCTCACGCCGGGTTCGCTGGAGCGCCTTGTTAGGCGTGTAGGACATAGCGACTCCAGTCTCCTGATTCTGCCAACTGCTTCAAGACTGCGTTGCGACGAACAATGAATCGACGCATGTAACCAGTAAGGAAAAGCCAATCTGCAATCTTGCCGAGAATGCCCAGCGGCGAGGCGAACTCGAAACGATCTCTCATTAGCGTGCCCTCTGGATGCTCCTCAAAAAAATGATCATGAGCCATGCTGCTAAACGCGCCGGAAATCATGATGTCTCGCAAGTGCAAAGGTCTCTCGAAAGCGGTGACACGAACCGTCAGCCTTTGCCTCACTCCGAAGTGGCGGGCCTCCCAAGTCACTTCTTCGTCCATCCCGATCATGCCGCGTGTGACGCCAGCGACTGCTCGCTCATCAGTGCCGTCTGTCGAATCCAGGTGTGCATCGATGCTGCGAGCCAAGTCGAATACACGCTCTCTCGGAGCACGAATGACGGTAGAAAGCTCGATGACAGCCATAGCGCAAGTACGCCTAACGTCAAAGCTGAGGGACGCGGACGCTTGGCGCGAAGCCTGCGCAAGCAGGATTCGTGACAAGCGTTCGCGTTCCCTCTAGCGCCTTGTTAGGCCAATTTTTCATTTCTGTATAAATCTGTTCGACTCATTATTGATCCTGTTTTTTCGTCGCTTCCCTCATCAGGCCCGTCACACCCACAATCAGAAATGAAAGCCAAACTACATAGCTGGAAACCCAGATGAACCACCACGCATGAGAAGAGAATTCAACGGCTGTCATCTTGAAGATTACTAGTGTGATAAAATTGACCGCAATCGTGACGACTAAACCAACGACGCCGATTGTGAGAAATATTCGACCTGAATTATTACGCTGCGCTTTAATTGTTTTTGGGGGGTTCATGGGGTGATTTTATTCTGCCTAACGGCGAAAGCTCAGCGACCCGGCGCTCGAAGTGCCTGGATTGCAACGACAACGCTCCCGCCGGGTTCGCTGAAGCGCCTTGTTAGGCCACTGGTGTCTATCTCTTTGCATACTTCTGAATCCAAGCCTCTGGACTAGCTCCCAAATCCTCGCCCGTCTTGGTGCGAAGA
>JAIXUV010000037.1 GCA_027483345.1 Verrucomicrobiales bacterium
AACCGATGGAGAAGGACACCCTCTTCCGCATCTACTCGATGTCCAAGGTCGTCACCGGGGTTGCCGTGCTCCAGTTGGTCGAACGGAACCGGATCAACCTGGACAGCCCCGTGGCCACGTGGCTGCCGGAACTGAAGGACCTCCAGGTGCTGACCGGCGGCACCGCCGGCAACCCGGTGCTCAGCCCGGCCACGAACACGGTCACCGTGCGCATGCTGCTGAACCACACGGCGGGCTTCACCTACGACTTCTTCGCGGGTTCGCCGGTCCATGAGTTGTACAAGAAGGCGGACCTCTGGAACTCGAAGGACCTGACGGAATTCATCGGCCGGGTCTCCCGCCTGCCGCTGATCGCCCAGCCGGGTGTCGCCTACAACTACAGCATCTCGGACGACCTCCTCGGGTTGCTGGTCGAGCGGGTTTCCGGGATGTCCTTCGGCGAGTATGTGCAGCGGAACATCACGTCCCCGCTGGGCCTGCGGGACACCGGATTCCGCGTGCCCGAGTCCGAGCGCGGACGGATCGCCTCGCTGCACGAGTTCCGGGATGGGCGATTGACGACGACCGCACCGCTGCTGGGCGTGTATCCCGAGCCGGGCCGCGGGATCGAGTCGGGCGGCGCCGGACTGTTCTCCACCATCGGCGACTACGCCCGCTTCGCCCAATGCCTGCTCGACGGCGGGGCGCTCGACGGAAAACGGATCCTCGAACGGAAGACGGTGGAACTGGCCCGCATGAACACGCTCCCGCCGGGCGTCCACGCCTTCAACGCCGCCGACGGCTGGGGACTGTTCAGCGCCGTCCGGATGGTTCCCGCCGCCCCGGGTGAAGCGGTGAGCGAAGGGACCTTCTTCTGGAGCGGAGCGGCGACGACGCACTTCTTCGTGGATCCGCGGGAGAAGGTCGTGGGCCTGGTCTTCTGCCAGCACGTGCCCTTCGACCAGCACGGCCTGTTCACCCGGTTCCGCACCGCGGTGATGCAGGCGTTGGAATGAGCCGCTCGGCCCGCTTCAGCGCCGTGGCCGGACCATGATCAGCCCGTTGACGATCCAGGGGCAGGCGATGCAGCCGACGACGAAGAGCCCGATGGCGGCGCTCCCGAGGTCGGAGGCGACGCCGCCGGCGGAGTCGCCGGCGCCGAGGACCCCATGGGTCCAGACCGCGACGAACGTGCAGACGGCCATCAGGGAGGCGAAGACGCCCATGACCTTGCGCGGCCAGCCGTGCGGGACCGAGAAGCAGCCCGAGACGGGCAGTGAAAGGGCGAAGAACAGGATCACGGGCAGGAAGAACCGGCCGGAGAAGCCGGAGACGGCCCAGAGCGCCGCGGAGCCCAGGGACATCCCGAGGCAGGCGCCGACGAGGTTCGCGCTGCGGGTCTCCTCCTCGTTCAAGGCCAGCCGGCCGTCCCGGTTCAACCGCAGCAGCAGGTTGAAGAGCGGCTGGGCGAGCCAGGTGAGCAGCGCAAAGACGAGGTAGGCGTAGCGGATCGGGTTGACCCACGGCGCCAGTTCCGGGTTCGAGGCGGCGAGGGAGCCGAGCAGTCGGTTCCCGATGTAGCCTCCGAAGACCACCGCCCACTGTGCGGTCTGACTGAGCTTCTGCATCCAGAGGAAGTACCGGAGCATCACCGCATAGACCGGGTTGCCGGCCTTGAGTGCCTCCACGATCCCGGACCGCGCCCAGTCGTTGTTCGGCTCCAGGCGCAGGGATTCCCGGAAATGGTGCAGCGCCCGCTTCCGGTCGCCCTGCTCCAGCAGGGTCCACCCACGGTTGGCGTGGGACATCGCATCCTCCGGCGAACGCGCCAAGGTGGCGTCGATGGTCTCCCCGGCCTCCTTGGCCCGCCCCAGCTTCACCAGCGCCAGGGCCCGGAGGTTGTTGCAGACGACGTGCTCGGGATCGAAGCGGAGACCGTTCTCCGCCGCGGCGAGCGTCTCCGCCCACTCCCGGCGCGCGAACCGGATCTCGGCGTGGACCGCATGGTAGTCGGCGTCCTCGGGCTCCGCCCGCAGGGACTCGGCGATGGCGGCCACCGCTTCGTCGAGCCGGTTGCGCGCGATCAGAACGCGGGCCAAGGCGTAGTGGGAAAAGGCGTCGTCCGGCGCCAGTCCGACCGCCTGACGCGCCTCCGACTCGGCCTCGTCGAACCGCTCCTGCGACACCAGGCACAGGGAGAGCAGCGCGTGCGCCTCGGCATGGTCGGGCTCGGCGGCGAGCACCAGGCGGAACTGCTCGGCGGCCAGCTCCAAACGGTCCTGCCCCATGAGCAGACGGCCTCGTTCCAGGTTCGGATTCCGGTTCATTTCAACGAGTTCGGGAAGATGCGGCGAAACAGTCCATCGTAGGATGGCCAAGAACCTGGGAGCGACCCCGCAGGCACCCACACGGATGGCGGAGCGGTCACAGCTTCATGTACTTCAGGATGTCGTCGTAGACGCCGCCCTGGTTTGAGTAGAGGGCGTAGTTGCGCGCCGTCGCGAACCATTCCCGCGTCGTCGCCTTCTGCTGCCCGGCCGAGGACACGAGGTCCTTGGTTCGGATCGGCGTAGGCACGCCGGTCTTCATCGCGTCGCGCAGCTTCGTCTCGACGG
The DNA here is from genome assembly GCA_027483345.1 of Verrucomicrobiales bacterium. Lineage (GTDB taxonomy): Bacteria > Verrucomicrobiota > Verrucomicrobiia > Limisphaerales > UBA9464 > SXXZ01. The sequence goes on from JAIXUV010000037.1 coordinate 2,595, forward strand.
TGATGTCCACCACCGCCTTGAGGTCGGCCCCGGAGAAGCCGTCGCACTTCTTGGCGACCGACTCGAAGTCCACGTCCTCCATCGGCTTGCCCTTCACGAGCAGGCGCAGGATGTCGGCACGGGCGGGAACGTCCGGCGGCGGGACGAACAGGATCCGGTCGAAGCGCCCGGGACGGCGGAAGGCGCTGTCCAGGTGCCACGGGGCGTTGGTGGCCCCGAGGATCAACACGCCCTCGTTCGCCGACTTCACGCCGTCCAGCTCGCTGAGGAACTGGTTGATGAGGTGCCGGCCGGCGCTGGACTTCATGTCCGACCGGCTGGCGCCGAGGGCGTCCACCTCGTCGAAGAAGAGCACGCAGGGCGCGTTGCGGCGGGCCTGGTCGAACAGCTGGTGGAGGTTCCGCTCGCTGTTGCCGATCCACATGTCCAACACGTCGTGGATCCCGACCGAGATGAAGCCGGCCTTGATCTCGCCCGCCGTGGCCCGGGCCAGGTGCGTCTTGCCGCATCCCGGCGGTCCGTACATCAGGATGCCTCCGCCCGCGGTCTTCCCGTAGGCCTTGTAGAGGTCGGCGTGGGTGATCGGGTGGATGATCTTGAGACGGATCTCCTCCTTCAGGGCCTCCATGCCGCCGACGTCGGCGAAGGTGATCTTCGGACGCTCGATCTCGGGCAGCGACTCCTCGGTCGGCCCTTCCCAGGCCTCGCGGATCTTTCCGTCGAGCAGTTCGTCGTCCTCGTCCTCGGGACCGGGATAAAGCACCTCGGTGTCCTCTTCGGAATCGGCCTCGGTGTCCGCGGCCTCCTTCACGGGCCGGATCCCATGGCGGGCGGCGAACTCGGGATCCGCCGCCGAAGGATCGCGGGCCACGCCGCGCCGGTACTGCTCGACCGCCTGCTCCACCTCGCCGATGCCGGCCAACAGGCGGGCGTAGAGGACGAAGGCCTTCCCCGGGGCGGACTCCACGCGGACCAGGTCCTCGAGCAGCACCAGCGCATGGCTGCGCTTCCCCTGCTGGTGGAAGGCCCGCGCGAGGCCGAA
>JAIXUV010000362.1 GCA_027483345.1 Verrucomicrobiales bacterium
CGCCGAGGAACTTCCCGTCCTCGAGTGGTGCGGCTGCATGGAATCCCCCTTGCTTGGTCCGGCCGGAAACAAGGAGTTTCTCGCCCACCTCAGGAAGACCGCGTGAAGAAGATCGCCGACTCCATCCGCCGGGTGGGCCTCGTGGCCAATCCGGAGAAGCACCAGATCGCGCGTCTGGTCCGGAGGGCCGCCAAGGTCCTCCAGGGGCTCGGCAGGCAGGTGGTGTGCGATCCGGTGACCGGTCGCCTGGTTGGACCCGGGATCCCTGTGTCCGACGGACTCGGGGCCATCGCCGAGTCCTGCGACCTGATCCTCGTTTTCGGAGGGGACGGCACCATGTTGCGGGTCGCCCGCGAGACGGCGGGTCGGCAGGTGCCGATCCTCGGGATCAAGGCGGGCACGCTCGGGTTCCTGACCGCGGTCAAGGCTTCCGCACTCGCGTCGTCGCTCCGTCTCGTCGTGGACGGCCGTTTCACGCTCGAGGACCGGGCACTGCTCGAGGCCTCCATCCGCCGTGGGGACAAGGCCACCGTCCAGACCGCCCTCAACGACTTCGTCCTGAGCCGCGGACTCGCATCCCGGCTCATCGAGCTGGAAGTCTCCGTGAACGGCGAGTTGCTTACCCGGTACCGGTGTGACGGCTTGATCGCGAGCTCCCCGACCGGTTCGACCGCGTATTCGCTGGCCGCCGGCGGGGCGATCGTGAGTCCGGATGCGGACGTCCTGATCTTGACGCCGATCTGTCCGCACACGCTTTCCATCCGGCCGGTGGTGATGAACCTGAACGCCACGGTTTCGGTGCGGCTGGTGAGCCGACGCCTGGTCGCGACCCTGGCGGCCGACGGGCAGCAGCAGACGGACCTGAGCACCGGCGATTCGGTCGTGATCCGTCGGAGCACCCGTTCGGTGCGCCTCCTGAGGCCGGAGGGCTCCTCGTTCTTCAGCACCCTCCGGGAGAAGTTCTCCTGGAGTGGCGGGAACCTTTGAGTGTGTTTCGGGGATCCGGAACACCGGCTTGTGGACCGCATCCGGGATTCCGGCCGAAACGGATGGAACCGATGACCGGGTTCCGTCTGACAAGGGTTGTCACGGAAGTGCCACGGGAGCGTAACATGAGGTGGGGTCAATGTTCTCCATGAAGAGGTGGATCCGATGGCTGGCCCTGGTCATCCCGGCGTTGGGAGGTCTCTTGGACCTTCCGGCGGCCGACTTCAGGGTCCAGGGATCCGACACCATGGTCACCCTCGCGCAGCGCTGGGCCGAGGCCTACATGGGCGAGAATCCCGGTGTGTCCATCGAGGTCAACGGGGGAGGAACCGGCACGGGAATCGCCGCCCTCCTGAACAGGACAGCAGACATCGCGACGTGTTCGCGGAGGATCCGGGCACGGGAGGTGGAGGGATGCGTCCGGCGGTTCGCTGCAAGGCCCCGCGAGTATCCGGTGGCACTGGACGCGGTGGTGATCCACGTCCATGCCTCGAACCGTGTCGAGGCCCTCGACCTCGGGCAGTTGTCCGGGATCTTCTCCGGCCGGATCCGGAACTGGAGCGAGGTGGGCGGTGCCGATGCGCGGATCATTCCCTACAGCCGCGAGAACAGTTCCGGGACCTACGAGTTCTTCAAGGAAGCCGTGCTCAAGCGCGGGGACTTCGCCGGCTCGGTCCAGATGCTCCAGGGGACGGCCCAGGTCCTTTCCGCCGTGGCCCATGACCCCAACGGCATCGGCTACGGCTCAGGCGCCCTTTCCGCGGGCACGCGGGCGATCCGGATCGCACCCGCCCCGGGGACCCAAGCCGTTCCGGCCGACGAGTCTACGGTCCGCGCCGGAAGCTATCCGCTTTCCCGGCGGCTGTTCCTGTATCTCGATCCTGCGGTGGACGTGGGCAAGCTGAGGCAATGGATCGAGTGGATCCGTGGTGCCGCCGGCCAGCGCATCGTCGGCGAAATGGGCTATTTCCCTCTGGAGGTCCCTACCGGCCGCTGATCCGGCCCCGATCGAGACCTTCCCGCCGGCGCGCTGACCTGCACGACAAGAATGGAAACTCCAACGCCAACTCTCCTCGGAACTCCCCGGTTCACGGCGACGTCCGGACACCGGCTACGGGCACGGTGGTTGGATCGTCTTGCCGAGCACCTCATCCGTTTCGTCGCGTTCGTGGTCGCATCCGTGGTCCTGCTGATCTTCCTGTTCGTCGCCCGCGAGGCGCTTCCGATCATGCTCGGCGGACTGACCACGGTGACCTCCACGGAGCTGATCCGTCCCGAGGAAATGGATTCGGTGGCGCCGGAACGGCTGAGAACCTACCTGGGCTTGGGCCGAGGTGAGATGGCATCGATGAGCCGAGAGACGCTCCGCCTGTTGCTGGAGGTCCACGCCGAGGCGCTCGCGGAGGAGTCGGTCGGGGAGGACTCCAAGGTGAACGCGCTGGAGCCCCGGTTGCTGTTCCTGCCCCGCCGGTGGAGCGACTACGACCATCCGGTGTTCATCTGGCAGCCCGGGGTCTGGTCGCCGAAGTACAACGTCGTCCCGCTGATGCTGGGCAGCCTGAAGGTCACGGGCATCGCGATGGCGGTGGCCGTGCCCTTGGCCTTGGCCGCGGCGCTGCATGTCTCCCAGTTGGCCTCCCGTCGATTCCGGGACTCGGCGAAGCCGGCGATCGAGCTGCTGGCCGGAATCCCCAGCGTCGTCCTGGGATCCCTCGCCATGCTGGCCTTCGCCCCGGTGTTCCAAGCCGTGACCGGAACGCCGTTCATGCTCAACTCCCTTGTCGCCGGCGTCGCCCTCGGCATCGCCGTCGTGCCCCTGGTCTTCTCCCTCGCGGAGGACGCCATCTCGGGGATCCCTCCGGAGTTGGGCCGGGCCGCCCTCGCGCTCGGCGCAACCCGTTGGCAGGCCGCTTGGCATGTGGTCCTTCCGGCGGCCCTCCCGGGCATCGCCGCCGCCGTCGTGCTGGGGTTCGGACGTGCCCTCGGCGAGACGATGATCGTCCTCATCGCCAGCGGCAACGCGCCTATGATGGGGTGGAGCCCGCTGCTTCCGGCACGGACGCTGACGGCCACGATCGCCGCCGAGTTGGGGGAGACCGAGTTCGGCGGTCACCATTTCAGGATGCTCTTCCTGCTCGGGACGCTGCTCTTCGTGGTGACCCTTTTCATCAACCTCGTCGCGTCGGCGGTCTTCCGGCGGCTCCGGAGACGTACGGAGGGTTCGAGATGAAGGCCAAGGACCGCTCGGCGCTCTTCACCGGCCTCACCGGGGCCGCGGTGTGGGCGATCCTTGCGACGCTCGCGCTCATCCTCGGGATCAGCCTCGCCGGAGGGGCATCGGGATTCTCGTGGCGGCTGCTCGCTGGACGCCCCGGGAGGGACATGTTCGACATCGCATCCACCGGCCTGTATCCGATGATCCTGGGTACCGTGAGCCGGGTCTTCCTGATGACCCTCTTCGTCGTTCCCGCTGGGGTCATCACCGCGGTCTACCTCTCGGAGTACGCCCCAAAGCGTTCCTGGGCGACCCGCTTCCTGCGGTCTGCCATCGAGAACCTCGCCGGCGTCCCCAGCATCGTCTTCGGCCTCTTCGGTCTCGGGTTCTTCGTCGGATTCCTCGGGGCGGGCATGGACGGCCTCCTTGGCGGCGGAAGCCGCTTCGGCCGGCCGGCGCTCTTCTGGGCCTCGATGACCCTCGCGGTGATGACGCTGCCGGTGGTGATCGTGGCCACCGAGGAGGCGCTTCGGTCGATTCCCGCCGGCATCCGGGAAGGTGCGTTGGCGCTGGGGGCCACCCGGATCCAGGTGATCCTTCGGATCGTCCTGCCGCAGGCGGTGCCGGGGATCCTCACGGGTGCCATCCTCGCGGTGGGCCGTGCCGCGGGGGAGGTCGCGCCGATCCTCTTCACCGGGGCCGCGTTTTCCACCGACGGCGTCTCGGACGGGCTCTTCGACCGCTTTATGGACCTGGCGTACCACATCTTCGTGCTCTCGACCCAGTCCCCGAACCTCGACCGGACACGGCCGCTTCTCGGCGCCACGGTCCTGGTCCTCCTGCTCCTGACCGTGACCCTCAACCTGCTGGCCGTCTTCGTCCGGGCCCGGATGAGCTCATCGACCCGGACGTCCTACTGATCCATGCCCACCGAAGATCCATCCCCAGTCATCCTCGAGACCCGGGACCTTTCCGTCACCTATGGCGGGAACCGGGCGTTGGGAGGGGTCACCTTGTCGGTTCCTGCCCGCCGGGTGACGGCGTTCATTGGTCCCAGCGGCTGCGGGAAGTCCAGCCTGCTCCGGTGTTTCAACCGGATGAACGACCTCATCGCCGACGCGAGGATCTCGGGTTCCTGCCGCCTTGAAGGCCGCGAGATCCTCGGACCCGGGGTCGACGTGACCGAACTCCGCCGCCGGGTCGGCATGGTGTTCCAGAAGTCCAACCCTTTCCCGAAGTCTGTGTTCGAGAACGTCGCCTTCGGCCTGCGGGTCGCCGGATTGGGCGGTGGCTCCGAATTGGAGGGGAGGGTGGAGAGGGCGCTGCGCCGGGCCGCGCTCTGGGACGAGGTCCGCGACCGGCTCCACTCCGCCGCCGGGGGGCTCTCCGGAGGACAGCAGCAGCGGTTGTGCATCGCCCGTGCGGTGGCGATCGAGCCGTCCGTGCTGCTGATGGACGAACCCGCGAGCGCCTTGGACCCGGTCTCGACGGGCCGCATCGAGGACCTCATCCGGGAGCTGCGGCGCGAATACACGATCGTGATCGTCACCCACAACATGCAGCAGGCCGCGAGGATCTCGGACTTCACGGCCTTCTTCTACATGGGGGAGATGATCGAGATGGACCGGACCGGGCGGATCTTCGCGCAGCCGAAGGACCGCCGCACCGAGGACTACGTCACCGGCCGCTACGGATGAATTCGGCGGCGCCGACCGAATTATCCTTCGCCACCGGCCGCCGCATGTCCCTCAATCGCCGCGAGTGACTCCACTGGGTTCCGATATCGCCTCGCTCAAGGACCTCCTGTTGCGGATGGCGGGCCTTGCCGAGGCGATGGTGCAGAGGTCGGTCCGCGCGCTGGTGGAGCGGGACGACGAACTGGCCCGCTCCGCCATGGCGGAAGACGACCGCCTCGACCAGCTGGAGAAGGAGATCGACGAGGCGTCCATGACCCTCCTCACCAAGGCGCCGCTGGCGGGCCAGCTCCGGTTGATCATCGTGGTCCTGAAGATCACCCGGGACCTCGAGCGGATCGGCGACGAATCGACGACCATCGCGCGGCGGGCGATCGAACTGGGACGCGAGCCGCAGCTCAAGCCCTACATGGACATCCCCCGGATGACCGAGCTGGCGACGGCGATGCTCCGGGAGGCGTTGGACGCGTTCGTGCTCGGCGACACCGCGCTCGCCCGGGAGATCATCCCCCGGGACAAGGAGGTGGACGCCCTGAACCGCCAGCTCCATCGGGAACTGGCCAGCTACATGATCGAGGCGCCCGCGAACATCTCGCGCTGCCTGCACCTGATGACCATCAGCAAGTCCCTCGAACGGATCGCTGACCACGCGAAGAACATTGCGGAAGAGGCCGTCTATCTCTACGAGGCGAGGGACATCCGGCATTCCGGGCGTGCGTGAAGTCCGTCGGTCCCGGGCATGGCCGGGTGGATCGGGGGAATGGTTCGACGCTTGCCTTGCACCCGGTCGACCCGTGGATGCTTCGCGACCACCACATGAGCCAACCTTCCCGCCGTTTCATCACCACCGCAGAGGCGCTCCAGGAGGAGTACAAGGGCCGCACCAACTACTGGCTCTGCCGACCCGAGGTCACCGACGCACAGGACCTCCAGCTTTGCCGGGCCGTGCTGCCCGCCGGCGAGGGACACGCGTTCCACACCCATCCGGAACTCGAGGAGATCATCTACGTGCTCGAGGGACGCGTGGAGCAGTGGGTCGAGAAGGAGTCCAGAATCCTGGGAGCGGGCGAGGTGGCGCACATCCCGCGGGGAGTCGTCCACGCCACGTTCAACCCCACCGGCGACGACGCCGTCATCCTGGCGATCCTTTCCCCGGCCGCCGCCAAGGGCCCCTTCCTGGTCGATGTCAGTTCCGAGGAACCGTGGTGTTCCCTCAGGCCGAAGACCTGACCAGATCGGGTTCGATCCGCGGGGCAGGGCGGTCCGGCAGCGGGTTGTGTTCGTACCCTCCCGCCTGGATCGCCGAACGCCAATCGGCGATCAGCGCCAACACGGCCTCCACGTCGAGGTGGTCGTGACGGGGTCGATGACGGGACAGGTTGGCTTCGGCCAGGTCGAACAGGGCGACCGCGGGCCGCAGCCGCTTTTTCTGGAGGTGGACGAAGGCGCCAGCCAGCTGGATCAGGCCCTTGTGGAAATGGTAGTTCGCACCATTCCGCCCGCCGGCGAGCCAGAGTTCCTCGAGGACGTCGTGGGCCTCGAAGTAGAGTCCCCGGTTGAAGCAGACGAAGTAGCCCGCGTAGTGCCGTGGAAGTTCCGAGAGTTCGATGCCTTCGAGCAGGCGGGCGATGGCGGGGCTCTTGTGGCTCATCGGGAAGGGCTCGACACCGTCAGCGGCCCGTTGAAGCGGGTAAGGGAAAGGACTTCGGTCCGGGCGTGGTGCGGACCGTGGAGGACGCCTCGCCGGACCTCGAAGACCGTTCCTGGACCGTGGACCACGCCGTCCTCCTCCCATTCGCCGGAGAGCACATAGACCCATTCGTCGGCCTCGGGATGGATGTGCGCCGGCACGGTGACGCCGGCACGGAAGCGCCGGATCACGGTGATGCCCCCGGTTTCGCGGTCGCGGTCGACGACTCGGAGGTCGACCCCGGGATACGGTCCCGGCAACCAGTTGGCACTCGCCGGCGGAATCACGGTCGGAAACATGGGTCGCACGATTCCATCCAAAGACTTCCGCGCAAGGAACCAGACGCGGTTGCGGCGGAATCCTTGGTCAATCGAGTTGGACCCGGGGACAACGGACCTGCCGCAGGGAGTCCTTCCCGGCCATCGTTGGATGTTCGGCGCGGCAGGCGGGAACGACGAGCGGACAGCGTGGCGCAAACCGGCAGCCCGGAGCGCCGGGGTCGATGGAGGCGACCTGTCCGGGAATGGTCGGCAGCGGTCGGCTGGTCGGCGGCAGCGTGGGGATGGCCGCAACCAAGCCCCGCGTGTAGGGGTGCCTAGGGTCCGAAAGAACGGCCCGCGCCGGGCCGGTCTCGACGAGTTCGCCGGCGTACATCACGCCGATGCGGTCCGCATGCCGGGCCACGGCCGCGAGGTTGTGGCTGATCAACAGGACCGCAGTGCCCGTGCGGTCCCGCAGCCTACGGAACAGTTCGAGGACCTGCGCCTGGAGGGTGACGTCGAGGGCGGTGGTGGGTTCATCCGCCACCAGCAGCCCGGGGCGTGCGGCGACCGCCATGGCGATCAGCACCCGTTGCTGCATGCCCCCGGAAAGCTGATGCGGGTAGTCATGGGCCCGAAGGACGGGATCCCGGACGCCGACTTCTTCGAGGAGTCGGACCACCTCCGCCTCGGGGTCGTCGACCGGACGGTGCAGGTCCAGTACCTCGCGGATCTGGCGACCGACCGGCATCCAGGGAGTCAGCGCCGAGCCGGGTTCCTGAAACACGTGGCCGACGGTGCCGCCGCGGAGCTTCTCCATCGCGGCTTCGGAAGCCCTCGCCACGTCCACGCCTCCGATCCGGATGGCGCCCCGGATGATCCGGGCGTTGGGAAGCAGGCGGGTGAGCGTCTGGGCGGTGACGCTCTTGCCGCAACCGCTCTCGCCGACGAGGCCGAAGATCTCGGAGCGGGCGACGGAAAGGGAAAGGCCGTCGACGACCGTGCGGATCCCGGACCGGACGGCCAGGTCGACGCGCAGGTCCTCCACCTCCAGGATCGCGGACACGGCCGGAAGTTGAGTGGTCGGGGCGGGGGACCCAAGGCGAATCCGCCCCGCTTCAACGGAATCCAAGTCTATCGTTTGCCAACCGTGGTTCCCTGTGGTTCTTATCGGTGTCCGGACTCCCGGACCCGGGATGAACAACACGGCGCTTCACGGCTTGGCCATCGGCCTCTTGGTGAGTTTCGGCGTCGTCATCGCGATCGCCTCGGTGTTCGCCGCCATCTACCGGCGGCACCTCCGGGCGGTTCGCCGGGAAGGACGTCTCCTGGATCCCCTGTCGTCCCTGGTGGGCAGCCGCCGGCGGCCCATGCTCCTGCCGCTGCCCCCGCGCTGGATGGCGATCCGCAGCACCAACACGTCCTTCGTCCGTGAGATGCTCGGGTTGGATCCCGATGCCGGCACGCCTTGGTCCGAGGCCTTGGGCCGCTGCCGGGAGCGGGCCTTCTTCGTCTCGGCTCCGGTGGAGAACTGGACCCTGGTCATTGGTTCCGCGATCCCGGATCCGGTGGTGGATGTCGACGCCGCCTACCGGTTCCTGACCGGATTGAGCCGGGTGGTTGGCGAGGTCCATTTCTACTCCTCCGACCGGGTGCTCAACTTCCACGCGTGGGGATGCCTCCGGGAAGGTGCCGTGGTCCGCGCCTACGCCTGGGCCGGTGAAACGCTTTGGAACGAGGGCCAGGCGACCCTCGACGAGCGCCTGCTCGGCCTGGTCTGCCGTGCATACGGCGAGGACGTCGAACCGGTCCGTTACGGCGAGGTGCCTGCGGAGCAGAACAACACCGAGCGGGTGGTGCTGCTGGCGCGTCGGTGGAGCCTCGATCCGGTGGTGGCCTGCGAGACCCTGCTCCAGATGGAGTCGTCCTCGTTGGGCGACGACGGTACCGGCCCGCTGGGTGGCGCTGCCGGCGCTTGATGCCTTCGGGGTTTGGCCGGAGGATGCCGACGGGCTAGACCCAGCCCGAACCGCGCCGAACCATGAACCCGACGAACGCGTTGGAATCCGCCTCCCTCCACCGGCACATCAACCTGAAGCTGGCCGAACTGGGCCTTCCGGGTGTGCCCATCGCCGGCGAGACCGCGGCGCTCGACGCCTCGCTCGCCAGCTTCATCGCCCATTCCCGGGAGAAGGACCGCCTTCTTTCGCGCTACTCCAGTCCGGCGGACAAGCGGATCAACAACTTCCTCCACGACTACCTCTGCGATTCGGCGGTGCCGCCGGAGCTTCCACGCCGGACCTTCACCCTCGACCGCCCCGGGTTGGCCCGCCTGCTCTCGCTTCCCCCGGACCGCGACGAGGTCGTCTCGCCGATGCTCCGCAGCTACCGGTTGCGCAACGGGATCCTCCACAACCCGAAATCGGATCGCCGCACCACGGCCGGGATCTTCCATGTGACCGAGGGCGGTCTACCGATTCCCGACGACAAGAAGGCGGTGCCGAAGGAGGTCTTCTCCCGTCTGCTCGCGAAGGCGATACAGCCACCCGAGGAGATGCTGCGGCTCCCGTTCACGGCGTCATGCCCGACGCCCGCCTCCTGCTTCGTCTCGCTGCTGATCCGCCCGGTGGTCTGTCCCGGCGTTCCCGGATTCCAGGCCCGCCAGGACATGGAGATCCGGTTCTTCGTCCCCGGTTCCCTCGTGGCCAACCTCGACTTCGTGGAGAGCATCTTCGGCAACGCCGGCGACCCGCTGCTGCCCGAGAACGACGCCGCCCTCGATCCCGAGCACTGGTCCGGCCACTCCGGATGCGTGATCCTCGCCCCGCACCTCAATGGACTCACCAAGAAGGAGCTGGGCCTGCCGTCCTGGGACGCCGCCACGGAGCGCCAGCGCCGCGACGGCATGTGCTGGCGCGAGTCGCGGGAGCTCTACAACGACGGCAACGCCTTCAAGATCACCGCCCGTGATTCCAGCGGAGTCATCGTCACCCTCATTTCCGACAACTACTTCGGGTACTGCAAGAAGGAGGTGAAGACCCAGATCAGCTTCGCCGCGAACCTGATGGGCCTCGCCGAGGAGGAGCACGCCGGCGGGGCGCTGGTCTTCGCCAGCCACGACCTCGGCAGCGAGTACGACGCCAACCAGCATCGGGCCGACTTCCCCCACAGCTTCGCCGAGGTGTCGCGACTGTTTGCCGACGTCCTCGACCTCAGGCCCGAGGGATACGCCGTCGACCGGCGCCATCCCTCCGTGCTCTATGTGCCCGAGAACGTCCGGTTCGACCTGGAGAGCCAGTCGGTCTGCTGGGACAACGCCGGGCGTTCGGAGCGGATCCCCCTGCGTCTCGGGTCGGTCTACATCCTCCCCAGCGGGTTCAAGGTCCAAATCGAGCCCCCGGTGGGCGCCCGCGCGTGGCGCCTCGTCGGGACCCGGCCCGAGGGCACGCTCTGCCACAAGCCCTGCACCGTCTCCGGCGGCGGCAAGAGCGAGATCTCCAAGCCGATC
>JAIXUV010000309.1 GCA_027483345.1 Verrucomicrobiales bacterium
CTGTTGCCGTTGCGTGCGGATCTTCTCGCTCCACCGGAACGGTAGGCTCAGGCGGGCAGGCCGAATCGGACGTGGGCCTCTTCGGTGCTGATCTTGAGCGAGGCGCAGACGTGGCGCGAAGTTAGTTGGAGCGCGGCCGAATGGATCAGCGCGTCGAACTCCTTCGGTTCCAGCGCCACCCCTTCGTGCAGGATCTCCCGCAGGTGGACCTTCCGCTCCAGGAGGTCGGCGAGGAATTGGATGCAGGTCACCGGGTCGTCGGTGCTGAAGTGCGATGCCGGTGCCCGACCATGCGGGTCCACGTCGAAGCTGACTTTGTATTTCGCGATCATGTTTGTCGTTCCTTCGCCTGCATCCGGCCCTTTGCCGGACCCAACACCGATTCTCCCCTCCCGGAAGCGGCCCGGCTCGCCGGGTCTTGGCCGTGGAGTCCCGTTCCTTGCCATGTCGTCTGCCAAGATCCGTGGGTAGCCGGCCAAGAACCGGAAGGCGCGTGGACCGGGTCGGATCTAGTCATGGAGGCGAAGAAAGGCCCGTCATGAAGCCCCGCGCCAGCAAACCCAAGAAGTCCAAGGTTCCGGCCCCGGCCCCGGCCGAGGTTCCCGTCCAGCGCCCTGTCCATTTCGAATTCCATGCCGACGACGCGGCGGCGGTGTGCCTCGCCGGCAGCTTCAACGGCTGGCATCCCTCGGCGACTCCGATGGTTCCGATGGGGTACGGCCGTTGGGCCAAGGAGATCCTCCTGCCGCCCGGCGTGTACGAGTACCTGTTCGTCGTGGATGGCCGCTGGCTTTCCGATCCAGGCGCCGCCGTCACCACCCCAAACCCCTTCGGCGGCATCAACTGCTGTGTGAAAGTGGATTGAAAACCGAAAGACCCCACATGAAGACGAATCCATCCAAGTCCTCCCCTCCCCGCCGTTCCAAGACCCAGGTCGTCGTCACCGATGCCACCGGGCATCGGGCCGCCGTCGCGCCGCTTCCCGAGCCGAAGGCCCCGCGGCTGCATCCGACCCGGATCCTCGTTCCGGTCGACTTCTCCACCGCCTCCGGCAAGGCGATCGCGTATGCCGACGCCTTCGCGTCGACCTTCGGCGCGGCGATCACCTTGCTCCACGTCGTGGAACCGATCGTGTTGCCGTCGGAGTTCGGGTACGTGCCGGCGCCCTCGCCCGAGGAGGAGATCAAGCATCTCGATGCCATCAAGACCCGGCTGCAGAAGGTCGCCGCGGGGCTCGATTCCGCGAAGGGCTCGGGCGTCGAAGTCCGGGTCGGACGTCCTTGGCAGGAGATCACCGCCGCGGTCACCGAGCTCGGCGTCGACCTGCTCGTCATCACCACCCATGGCCGCACGGGCATCAAGCACGTGCTGATGGGAAGCGTCGCCGAGAAGATCGTCCGCCACGCCGCCTGCCCCGTGCTGGTGGTCCGGCCGGAAGAAAAGGATTTCGTCGGTTGAACACCGAGCCGCTCCGGCGGCCTGGTGTTGGGGACGGGGCCGGATGCCGCCTTCACGGGTGGCATCCGGCCTTTCCATTCGGCGCCGGCTTCCCGTCCAGAATCGTGGTGCAAGGTCCGGCCGACGCGGATAGGTCTCTTCCATGACGTTTCCCCGCTGCGCCCGGGCCGTGGTGGCTCTGGTCGCTTCCCTGCCCGCCTGGCTCCACGCCGCCGATGCACCCAGCCTGGTCGAGCGGTTGGGCTATCCCGCCGGTACCCGCGTCCTGATCATCAACGGCGATGACAGCGGCATGTGCCACACGGCCAACCTCGCCACGATCGAGGCGATGGAGAAGGGGCTGATGACCAGTTCGACGATCATGGTTCCCTGCCCCTGGTTCCTGGAGATCGCCAATTATGCGAAGGCGCATCCGGAGAGGGATTTCGGGCTGCATCTGGTCCAGACGTCCGAATGGCGCGTGTACCGCTGGGGTCCGGTCGCGCCGCGCACCGAGGTCCCCGGCCTCATCGACCCCGAGGGCTACCTGTGGCACGAGGTGCCGCAGGTGTACGCCAAGGCCAAGCCGGAGGAGGCCTACATCGAGTCGCGGGCCCAGATCCGGAAGGCGCTCGACGCCGGCGTCGACGTGACCCACCTCGACTCGCACATGGGCACGCTCCAGCTGAATCCCGCCTACGTGGAGCAGTACCTGAAGCTCGCGGTGGAGTTCGACCTGCCGGTCCGGATGGCCTCGCAGGAGACCTTGGAGAAGTTCGGCGGTGGCGGGCAGCGGGCCGCCTTCGCCGCCAAAGGCGTCGTGTTCCCCGACGACTTCGTCTACGAGGACCTGAAGGACATGCCCAAGGACCCGAACGGCTACTGGAAGCGGAAGCTGGCCTCGTTGAAGCCCGGTGTGACCGAGCTCTACATCCACGCCGGGAAGCCGACGGACGAGTTGAAGGCCATCACCAACAGCTGGAAGACGCGTTCGGAGGAGTTCGAGACCTTCACGAACGACCCCGAGGTCCGGGCGATCCTGGAGCGGGAGAAGGTGATCCGGATCGGCTGGCGGCCCCTGCGGGAACTCCAGCGCAAGGATCGGAAGGGAAGGTAGGTTGGGATTGGCGCAGCGGATGGTCTGTCGTCGTCGGGAAGCCCGGTTCAGGCTTGGGGCTTCGAGGAATCCGGTGGCAGGGGGCCCGGCAGCCGGTCCGTTGGCGAGAACGGGAGTCCGCGTTCCCCGTTGAAGTCGGCCTTGAGTCGACGATCACCCGGACCTTCGGTACGCCGTATCACCTCCGGAGCGACCCGGTTGCCGATTTCACGCCTCCAGCGTCGACCTTGGAGCCACTCCTCAAACGAGGTCGGCCGGTCCATTCGGATCGGGGGTGGAATGGGTTCCGAGTTCACGTCGCACGTCCTCCAGCAGCTTACGGGTCGATTCTTCAGAACGATACTCGGGCAGGGCAGCGATCCGGGCAACCTCGGTCCAATCCATCTCCATTCCGCCATTCAGCGCGACGGCCGCCAGCTTGCGTGCACAGTCCCGGGCCGGCGGATGTGGACCTGGGTATTCCGAAACGAGGATCCTTTCGACCAGAAGCTCTTCGGGCTGCATCAGCCGGATCGGTCCGTAAGGTCCATCCAGGACACGGAATGGAGTCCTGGCAACCGATTCAACCGGCCCCAACAGATCGACATGCAGGCCGGCGACCTTCCAATTGCGCGGACCGCCGACAGCGTGGAGCCGACCGAAGATCTCCTGACGCTCGCGGAGCCCTACGGAAGTCCGGTTCAGGAGGCAGAGATCGATGTCGCCAGAGGTGTACGCCCCTTCGGTCAGGAGTTCGATCGCCGATCCGCCGACGACGACGAGCTCTATGCCGTGTTCCAGGAACGTGGCCGTGACAAGGGAAGCCAGCAGGAGTGCTCGGACCGAGGGATCGGGTTCCGATCCGATGCGGTCCAACGCAGACTGTATCGAGCTCGGAACCATGTTTGGTCCACCATTCAAGCCGTCGCGAACGGCTTCACCGCCTCGGCACAGCGGCCGCAAAGGGTCGGATGGGCCGGTTCGACGCCGACGTTCGGCTCCCAGTGCCAGCAGCGCTCGCACTTCCGGGCGCCGGTCTCGGAGGCCACGCGGACGCGGATGGTCGGCTCGGCCGCCTCCATGAGGGACAGCGCGGACACGTTGCAGAGTTCGCGGAGCGACTCGGATTCTGCGGCGAGACGGCCGTGTTCGGCGGCGGGAAGGCCGACGTCGAGGACGGCGTCGAGTCCCTTGCCGATGAGCTTCGCCTGACGCGCCTTCTCCAGTTCCGGCAGGACCTTCTCACGGAGCGCGAACAGGGACTTCCAGACGTCGTCGGCGACGGCGGTTCCTGATGCGGGCTCCCAGTGGCTGAGGTGGACGGACTTGGTGGCGGTGCCCGGGATGAACTCCCACGCCTCGTCGGCGGTGAAGGCGAGCACCGGTGCGAGCATCTGGCAGAGCCGCGAGACCATGTGGTGCAGGGCGGTCTGGGTGCTGCGGCGGCGGGCGGAAGCGGCCGGGTCGGTGTAGAGACGGTCCTTCACCACGTCGTGGTACTGTGCGCTCAGTTGGACGGCGCAGAACTGGGAGACCAGCTGGTAGACGACGTGGAACTCGTAGGACTCGTAGGCCTGGGCGACTGCGGATTCGAGTCCTGCGAACTCGGAAAGGATCCAACGGTCCAGCCCGGTGAGGTCGCCGGAAGCGACCGAGTGCTTCGACGGGTCGAAGTCGTAGAGGTTGGAAAGCTGGTAGCGCAGCGTGTTGCGGATCAGGCGGTAGGTCTCGCCGACCTTCTTCAGGCGTTCCTCGCTGACGACGATGTCGCTGCGGTAATCCTGCGAGGCGACCCAGAGACGTACGACGTCGCAGCCGTAGTCCTTGATGTAGCGCTCGGCGGTCTGGGGCTTCTGATAGCCGCCCTGGCCCTGCTTGGACTTCGAGATCTTCTCGCGGTCCTCGTCGACCATGAAGCCGTGGGTCAACACGGTCTTGAAGGGCGCGGAACCGTTTCCGGCGAGCGAGAGCAGCAGCGAGGACTGGAACCAACCGCGGTGCTGGTCCGAGCCCTCGAGGTAGACATCGGCCTGCCAGGAGCCGTCGGGGTGCAGGAGCTCCTTCCGGCGCCGAAGGACGGAACGGCTGGAGGAACCGGAGTCGATCCAGACGTCGAGGGTGTCCTGGCCCCTGTTGACGGCTTCGGGACCGGTCCAGCCCTCGGGACGGCACAAGGCCCAGAGTTCGGCGGCCGGGGTGGAGAACCAGACATTGGAGCCGTCCTTCTCGATGAGGTCGGCGGCCTTGCGGACGATGGCGGCGTTGAGGATCGGTTCGCCGGTGGCGTCGTAGAACGCGGGGATCGGCACGCCCCAGGTACGCTGGCGGGAGATGCACCAGTCGGGACGGGTCTCCACTGCGCCACGGATGCGGTTCTTGCCCCAGTCGGGGACCCAGGAAACGGAGTCGATGGCCGTCAGGGCCTGCTTCCGGAACGGGATTCCATCGGCTCCGACATGATCCACCCGGATGAACCACTGGTCGACCGCCCGGAAGATGATCGGGGTCTTGGACCGCCAGCAATGCGGGTAGCTGTGGTGGTAGTCCTCACGCTTCATTAGCGCCTCCTTCTCCACCAGAAGGGCAAGGACGGCGTCATTGGCCTCGGACTTCCCGGCCTTGGCCAGCGTCGACTTGCCGAGCAGGGACTCGGGCATCTGTTGTTCCTTGGGCAGGTCGGAGGTGTGGGCCAGACGGCCCTCGTCGTCGACCGGGCAGAAGACCGGCAGCCCGACCTTGAGGCCGAGCTGGTAGTCGTCCTGACCATGGCCGGGGGCGATGTGGACGAAGCCGGTGCCGGTGGAGTCGTCGACGAATTCCGCCGGGAACAGCTTCCCGGTGCGGTCGCAGAAGGGATGCTCGTACTGGAGGGAGGCGAGTTCGTCGGCCCCGGCGGTGCGGATGATCTGGTAGCCTTCCCACCCGCACTTCTCGCTGACGGCGGCGAGGAGGGAGTTCGCGACGAGGTAGGTGTTCCCTTGGGCGAAGACGTAGGAGTAGAAGAACTTGGGGTTGAACGCGACGGCGAGGTTGGCCGGAAGCGTCCAGGGGGTGGTGGTCCAGATGAGGACGAAGGTGTTCGGTTCGCCGGCGAGGCGGAACTTCACATAGACGCTCTGGCTGACGTGGTCGGCGTACTCGACCTCGGCCTCGGCGAGGGCGGTCTTGAAGGGAATGCTCCAATAGACCGGCTTCTTGCCGCGGTAGACGAAGCCCTTGTCCACGATGTCGGCGAACATCCGGAGTTCGTCGGCCTCATACTGCGGCATGAGCGTGAGGTAGGGGTTGTCCCAGTCGCCGAGGACGCCGAGGCGCTGGAATTGCGAGCGCTGGAGATCGATGTACTTGCGGGCGTAGGCGTCGCAGGAGGTGCGGATCGTGGCGGCGTCGGCGTCGGTGCGTCCTGCGGCGCGGAGCTCTTGGGTGACCTTCGATTCGATGGGAAGGCCGTGGCAATCCCAGCCCGGCACATAGGGCGTCTGGAAGCCGCGGAGGGACTTCGACTTGAGGATGAGGTCCTTGAGGATCTTGTTGAGGGCGGTGCCGATGTGGACATCGCCGTTGGCGAACGGCGGGCCGTCGTGAAGGACGAACCGAGGCGCCTCGGCACGGGCCTTCATGAGCTGCCCATACAGGTCGGCCGCCTGCCAACGCTGGAGGCGTTCGGGTTCACGTTGCACCAGCCCGGCCTGCATCGGGAACTGCGTCTGCGGCAGATTCAGGGTGTTCTTGTAGTCCATCGCGCTCCGTTGAAAGGAGCGGGAAGGCTATCGGGCGCCGGTTGGCCGGGCAAAGGGTAAAGGCCCCGTGGAGGTGGGGTTCCCAGGATTCCGGAGCTTCCGGCTTCTTTTCGCCTTCGAACTCCGCGAGGATGGTCATGAGCGTTGTGAGCGAGGTCTTCCCAGGGCAACCCCATCTCGAACATGTCCTTCGTGCCGCACAAGGGTGGTACGAGCTGGGGCTTTCGGACGATGCCGAGCTGGAGCTCGCCTCCCTTCCCGGGAAGGCCCAGCAGACTCCCGAGGTCTTAAAGCTGCGCTTCCATGTTGCCCGCACCCGACGCAGGCCCGACGAGTCGTTCCAGTTTGCGCTGCAATTGATCGAGCAGGCCCCCGAGGAAATGTGGGGCTGGCTTTATCGATCACAGGCGCTGCATTGGATGGGTCGTACCCCGGAGGCATTCGACCTGCTGCTGCCGGTCCGCAAGACCTGGCCCAAGAACTTTGAGATCCCCTACGACCTGGCCTGCTATTGCGCCCAGACGGATCGGATCGACGACGCCCGTTCCTGGTTTTCCAAGGCCATGGCGTTGAGCAAGAACCAGGGTGCGGTCAAGTCCATGGCCCTCGCCGATTCCGACCTGAAACCCCTTTGGGTGGAAATCAACGGCGGTCGCCTCGAGTAGCCTACCACGTCCCTTCCCCTTCCCAGAATGGTCCGACTCGTCCTGTTCGACATCGATGGAACCTTGATCCGCACCGGAGGCGCCGGCGTCGGAGCCTTCGGCCAGACTGCGGAACTGCTGTTCGGAGTGAAGGGAGCCTCGGAACGGACCCATTTCCATGGCCGCACCGACACGGCCATCATCCGGGAATTCCTCCTTCAGAACGGAAAAGGGGCCCGCCATTGGGACATCCGCCATTTCCTCGATGCCTACACCTTCCTCTTGGATCACCGGATGCAGGAGCATCCTGGTGAGGTTTGCCCGGGGGTTTTGGAGTTCATCGAGGACCTGACCCGGATGAAGCAACCACCGGTTCTGGGCCTGCTGACTGGAAACGTCCGGTTGGGTGCGGAACTGAAGTTGCGTCCGCACGGACTTTGGGATCCCTGGGTCCTGGGAGCGTTTGGTGACGATCACGAGGATCGCAACCAATTGGCGCGTATAGCCTTGGACCGTGGATCCCGGCATTTCGGGCGACGCCTGAAGGGGGATGAGGTCCTGGTGATTGGGGATACCGTACTGGATGTCGCCTGTGCACGGGCCATCGAAGCACGGTGCTTGGCCGTCGCCACCGGTGGAGGCAGTCCGGAGATGTTGAAGGAGTCGGGTGCCACCTGGGTGGCCGACACCTTGGAAGACATCCGGGCATTGGAGGTCTGCCAGTGAGCCGACCGGTTGATTGGGAAAGCTGTTACAAATCGGGGGAGACGCCCTGGGACAAAGGGGAACCGGCTCCGGGCCTCGTGGATTTCTTGGAGCACCAGTTGCCGTTCCATCTTCCGGACATCCTGGTTCCTGGCTGTGGCCTTGGTCATGATGCCAAGGCCTTGGCCGGCAGGGGCTATGACGTGATCGGATTGGATCTGGCGCCCACCGCTGTGCAACGCGCTGCCGAGGCTTCCGGAAAGGGTTCAGTCCGCTTCCAGGCCGGAGACTTCCTTCGGCTCCAAGGCCGCCGCGATTTTGGAGGTCTCTTCGAACATACATTGTTCTGCGCCATACCTTTGGAACAGCGGGATGCCTATGTGAAGTCGGCTTCGGCGCAGGTGCGTGCTGGAGGGCATTTCCTCGCCATCCACTATCTCAATCCGAGGGATCCGGCCGGACCTCCCTTCGGCGTTTCCCGAGCCGAGATCCTGGAGAGGTTTACCCCCCATTTCGAGCTGCTGGCCGAATGGATTCCACGCTCATTCCCAGGCCGCGAGAACCGCGAGAGAATGCTGTGGTGGCGTCGTCGGACGAAGGGGACTTGACTGTGAACAGCTGTGAACAACATTTGGGGTGCTCCACCGTTTTCTGTTTGACCATGCAACCTGCTTTCTTTAGCTAGCTCGTTGCAATCCGTGATCGCTCGCCGCAGGGCACGCCGTGGCGAGCGATTTTTGGTCCTTGGGGACGCCGAAATCACGATTCGTAACATGCTGAAAGCGAAGACGTTTCTGGGGGTCGACTTCGGGGCTGGAAGCCTGAAGATCGCCGAGTTTGAACCGGCCGAAGGTGGCGGGTTGAAGCTCCTGCGGTTCGGCATCCGCCCTCTCGGGCTGCCGGGTTCCCAGGATGCCGCCCGGGACGGAGTCCTGAAGAAGGCTTTGGCCGAATTGATCGCCGAAGGAGGCTTCACCTCCCGCGTCGCCAACATTTCGGCGCCGGGCTACCAAGTCTTCTCCAAGTTCGTCAAACTGCCTCCGGTTGACACCTCCAAGGTCACCCAGATCATCCAATACGAGGCCCAGCAGAACGTCCCGTTCCCGTTGGCCGAAAGTTCCTGGGACTACCAGATCCTCGGTACCAGCTCCGACGGCGGACTGGAGGTCCTTCTGGTTGCGATCAAGTCCGAGGTCGTCGAGAAGCTCTTCGCGAATGGCGAAGGTTCCGGCCTGAAGATGGAGATCGTGGACGCTTCCGTGTCCGCGCTCGCCAACGCCTTCCGCTTCAACTACGGCGACCAGGAAGGCTGCTCGATGGTCATCGACATCGGGGCCAAGACCTCGAACGTCCTCCTATTCGAGAAAAACCGGTTCTACGTCCGAACGGTTCCCGTCGGTGCGAACACGATCACGCAGGAGTTCTCCGCGGAGTCCAAGACCCCGTTTGTTGAGGCGGAGAAGTTCAAGATCGCCCACGGCTTCGTCTCCCTCGGAGGCGCCTATGAGGAACCGGACGACGCGAAGGTCGCCGCCGTTTCCAAGGTGGCCCGCAACGTCTTGACCCGCCTGCACATGCAGGTGAATCAAACGATCCAGTTCTACAAGACACAGCAGGGAGGCAGCGCTCCCCAGCGGGTGTACCTGTGCGGCGGGGGTGCCGTGATGCCCTACTCCGCCGAGTTCTTCCTCGAGAAGCTCAACATTCCGGTCGAATACTTCAGCCCGTTCCGCAACATCCAGATCGCCCCCTCGGTCAACGTCGAGGAACTGGAGACGGTCGCTTCCTGCTTCGGTGAGGTCGTCGGTCTGGGTCTCCGCAACATTGCGGACTGTCCGATCGAGCTCAACCTGATGCCGAAGAGCTCCCGGACGCGACAGGAGTTCAACGCCAAGAAGCCATTCCTGGTGGCGGCCGCATTCGTCGCCGGGTTCGGAGTCTGGGCCACCGGACTCTTCTACGCCCAGGTGGCTGAAGTCCGGAAGGGTGGCGTCGCCTCCATCTCAGAGAAGGTGAGCCCATTGGCCGCAACCGAAGGAACGCTCACTGCCGAAGAGGCCAAGCTCAAGGCCATCCAAGGAGAGATCGACGAGATGTCGTCCTACCTGCGCGAAAGAACCTACTGGCCCGAAGTGCTGGCCGAGGTCCGGCGGGTGCTCAAGTCCGCGGAGGGGGTTTCGTCACAGAAGCTGGGAGTTCCAGTTGGAATTTGGGTCGACACGCTCTACTCCACCGAGCCGGCGACTCCAGTCGTTGCCGACACGGTCACTGAAGACGCTCCGAAGTACGTTTCCATGAGCAAGGAACTCATGATCCGTTACGGACTCCTGAAGGCCCCGGCCGGCGGAGCCGCTTCGGAAGAAAGTGGCGATGGGGCGGCCGCCAAGCCGGCCAAATCCAAGTCCACGTCCACCAACGAGGTTGCGGTCCTGACTCTCAACATCCGCGCGGTGAATCTCCAGAAGGTGAAGCAGGAAGCCAATGGGCAGCTCGCCTACGATCTGGAAAAGGAGGCGAAGTCCAGTCCGCTGTTCGACGCCTCGGAGACTCAGCTCTCGGGTAATCTGGAGCAGGTCGAGGATACGGCCACCTCGTTCACCTTCCCGCTCAGGATCAAGCTGAAGCGCCCCATCAAGCTCTGATATGCCTTGGATCAAACGCAATCTGGTCTTCGTGATCAGCCTGGCCGTCGCACTGCTGCTGATCGGTGCAGGTACCTTCTACATCTTTTCCGCTAAGGGAGATGCCGATACCGCTAGCGCCGAACTCGAAGCCAAGAAGACCGAGTACGATACGCTGGTCCAGCGCGACCCGTATCCCAACTCGAAGAACATCGAGCTGGCGAAGGCCGAGCAGGCCAGGTTGTTGGCCCTTCGTACCAACGTTCTCCGTACCTTCTCGCAGTACCCCAAGATCGAGACGCTGGATGATGCCTCCTTCAAGGCCCTTCTCTCCAGGGTGATCTCCGAGCTGGAACGCGAAGCGGACCGCAAGGGCGTGAAGCTTCCAGCCCCCAGCAGCAGCTCGACCAAGTACAATTTCACCTTTGATACCCAGCGCCGGGAACTCCGCCTCGCTCCCAACACGCTGCAGCCGTTGGCCTTGGCGCTCACCGACATCAAGGATGTCTGCCAACTCCTGTTCGCCTCGAAGATCCACTCCTTGGTTTCGATCCGCCGCACCGCCATCGGAACCAACGAGACCGCCGGGTCCGGTGACCTGCTCTCTAAGAAGGTCACGACCAACGCGGTGGTGAAAGCTGGCATCCATCCTTACGAGGTTCAGTTCCAATGTTTCACCTCGGAGCTGGACGATGTTTTCAACCGTCTGGTGGCCGCCCAAAATGCCTACGTCATCAAGGTGGTGAACATCGAACGCGGAACTGCATCCGACGAATCCGGGGCCGCAGCGCCGCCCATCGCTGCAGTCAATCCCATGCAGGCGATGATGGCCCGCTATGGTCGCATGATGCCGCAGCCCGCCGCCGCCGCACCGGCAGCCGCCAGCACCGGCAAGATCGGCGAGGTCGTCCTCGAGCAGAAGCCGATCAAGGTGACCCTGGGAATCGAGGTCATTCGCCTGATCCCCGAACCGGAACCGGCCGCCGGAAACTCCGGCCGCCCCCGCCGCTAGGAACCCAAGCTCTAACGTCATGGATTTCATCAAGAAGCATTACGAGAAGCTGGTTCTCGGCGTCGTCCTACTCGCCGTGGCCGGTGTGGCGATATCCCTCGTGCTCATCGTGAGCCAGGTGAAGGCGGATCTGGAAACCGCCCTAGCCCAAGCCGCTGGAGCCAAACAGAAGTCCTTGCAGCCGGTCAATCTCGTCACCAACGAGATGGAGTTGGCCCGAGTGGTGAAGCATGTGCCGGTGGTGCTCGGAGACCCGGATCACTACACCTTCAATCCTGTAACCTGGGCGCGGGCAGCCAATGGGCGAATCGAGCCGACTCGCGGTCGTGCTGATATGGGTGCCGCTGGACTCGCCTACGTCGAATCTCACGATCTGTACCTGGAAATCGGATTCTCGGCGGTCGCCGGAACCCCGGAAACCCCGCGGTACCAGTTCAGCATCCGCCGCGACTACGAGAAGACTCCCAAGCTCCGCACACCAATCGTCGAGTCCGTCGCTGTCGGCGCCGAAAGCAAGGACCAGATCTTCAAACTGCTCGAGGTCAAAGGCCCGAAGGAAGATCCCACAGATTTCATTTGTGAACTCGTTTCAACTCGTGAACAGTTCAGCATCTCCAAGACCAAGACCTTTCGGAAGACCCAGGGCTATTCGGCCGATCTTCGGTACGAAGCCAGCAAGCAGAGCTTCAACACCAAGCGAGTCGGTGACCCCCTGAACCTGTCCGGCGCAGTCTACAAGATTGTTGCTATCGAGAAAGATGAGCTTGTAGTGTCCGCGCCCAATTCCGTGCGGACCACCGTGCTCAGAGTCTCAGCCCAATAGAGCCTTGCCCCCCATGTCCGTCCCCGCAAACCCAGAGAAGAACCCCATGACGAAAGTCTCATCGTTACTGAGCCTCGTCGCGGTCGTCACCGCACTGCATGCAGTC
>JAIXUV010000064.1 GCA_027483345.1 Verrucomicrobiales bacterium
CTGGATACATCTTCAATCCCGTCAGCTTCTACTTCTGCGAGGCGACCGACGGCTCCCCGATCTGCGCGGTGGCCGAGGTCGGCAACACGTTCGGGGAACTGAAGCCCTACCTGGTGCCGTTGGAAGCGGCCGCGGGCGGCGGCACCCGGTTTCGGGTCATCGTGCCCAAGCACTACTACGTTTCCCCATTTTCAACCCTCGACCTTTGCTTCGACTTCCGTCTGCGCCTTCCCGGCGAACGCCTCGAGATCGTGGTCAACGACGTGGCCGCGTCCGACGGCGGGACCCATCTCATCAGCACGTTGGTCGGCGAGCGCCGGCCGTTCACCGACCGCGAACTGCTCCGGCTGACCCTCCGCTATCCGCTGGTGACCCTCCGCGTGATCACGCTCATCCACTGGCATGCGCTGCGACTGTGGTGGAGGGGCTTCGCGTGGCACCGGAAGTCGGCGCGGACAGACCTCCAGCGTGACGTGTTGAGGCCCCATGCCAGCCTCCGGGAGGCCGGGATTCGGAACTCCGCGAAATGATTCAAGTTCACCGGTTGTGAATCGACGGGAAGGAACCATCATCCCACTTCGTCAATCGCAATGAGCTCCGACTTCCAGAATCCCGATGTCCGAACCGTGGATGCCCTGACCGCCGCTGAACTGGGATCCTCGGCCGCAGGAACCCCGGCGGACGCCTCGTGGGCCACCCGTTGGGCACGGGGGCTCGTCCTCCGGTCCTTCGCCCCGATGACCGCGGGACACCTCCGGATCCTCGAGCCTGGCGGCGGCGTGCTGGAGTTCGGCCGGGCCGGCCAGACGCCGGCGGCCGAGATTCGGATCCATGACCTCGCGTTTTATCGGCGTTGCTTCGCAGGTCAGGACGTCGGATTCGGCGAGGCCTTCCAAGACGGCCTGTGGGACACGCCCGACCTGCCGGCGGTGATCGCCTGGTTCTGTGCGAACGTCGACCGGTCGGCGGAGATGTCCGGAGCCACCCCGAAGCGGTTGGGACTGGTCCCGGTGACCCTGGCCAACCGCCTCCGCCACTGGCTGAACCGCAACACCCTGTCGGGATCGCGTTCGAACATCGCCGCCCACTACGACCTAGGGAACGCGTTCTATTCGCTCTGGTTGGACGCGACGATGACCTATTCCTCGGCGCTCTTCGAATCCCCGGAATCCACCCTGGAACAGGCGCAGACCGCGAAGTACGAGCGCCTGGCCCGCGAGCTCCGGCTCGGGCCGGAACACCACCTGCTGGAAATCGGATCCGGGTGGGGAGGCATGGCCAGCCATGCTGTCCGGACGCGCGGCTGCCGGGTCACAACGCTCACCCTATCGGTCGAGCAGGCTCGGCATTGCCGCGAGCGGTTCCAGCGGGAAGGCATCGCCGACCGCGCCGAGGTCCAGGTGCTCGACTATCGGCTCGCCCAGGGGAAGTACGACCGGATCGTCAGCATCGAGATGATGGAGGCGGTGGGCGACGCCTACCTCGGCGCCTTCTGTCGGCAGGTGCAGGCGCTTCTGAAGCCCGACGGGCTGTTCGCGGCCCAATTCATCACCTTCCCGGACTGCCGGCATGCGGAACTCCGCCGCGGGGTGGACTGGATCCAGAAGCACATCTTCCCCGGCTCACTGCTCCTCTCGATCAACCGCCTCAACGCGGCGATGCAGAGCACCGGGCCGCTTCAGCTCCATGGCCTCCACGACATGGGACTCGACTACGTCCGCACGCTCCGGGCTTGGCGTAGCCGCTTCAACGAGCGCAAGGCCGAGGTGCTCGAGAACGGATTCGACGAACGCTTCGTCAGGACCTGGAACTACTACCTGTCCTACTGCGAATCCGCATTCCTGTGGAGGAACATCAGCGTCGTCCAGGCGCTGTGGACCGCGCCGAACAACCCCTCGCTGATGCCCGATTCCGCGCAGACCCGTTGATGGGCTCCGCCAACACCGGACCCGGACCCGCGCATGTCCCGCCGCAGCCTGCTCCTCCTGTTCTCCGGCATCCTGGTGGCGATGCTCGCCGTCACTGGCTGGGCCTCCTCCCAGGTGGCCCTCTGGAGGTTGCCCGGGGAGTTGGTGGCCCATCCCTGGTTCATCGCCACGCTGTTCGACACCTACTTCGCCTTCCTCACCTTCTGGCTCTGGCTCGCCTGGCGTGAAGGTTCCTGGCCCGTCCGGATCGCATGGCTCATCGCCATCCTGCTCCTCGGAAACATCGCCATGGCCGCCTACGTCCTGATCCAACTCGCCCGACTGCCCAAGGACGCCCCGTTGTCGCGCCTGATCGAAAGGCGTCCCTCGAACCCCGGAAGCCCAGGCTGAAGCCCATGCTCACGCCCTTCCTCATCCTCTTCCTCACCGCCGTCGTGCTCGCGGCCGGCATCATGACGAACACCTACTTCGTCGGACGCCACATCGACAACTTCAGCGTCGTCGACCCGATCTGGTCGCTCGGCTTCACGCCCATCGTCATCCTCTACTCGGTGCTCGCCCCGGGCGATCCGGTCCGACGCTTTGCCGTCTTCCTACTGGTCGCGCTCTGGAGCCTTCGCCTCGGCAGCCACCTCTTCGCACGCTGGCAGAAGCACCTGCCTCACGAGGACGTCCGGTACGCCCGGCTCCGCGAGGATTGGGGGGCCCGGACCGGTAGGATGATGTTCGGCTTCTACCAGCTTCAGGGGTTTCTCCAGGTCGTCCTGTCGCTGCCGTTCCTGCTCGCGTGCCTCGACCCGCAACGGGGCAAGGGTCCCCTCGGACTCGGACCGTTTCAGTGGGTCGGTGTCGGATTGGTCCTCGGCGGCATCCTTGGCGAGTCGATCGCCGACCGCCAACTCTCCCGCTTCCGCGCCGATTCGGCGCGCCGCGGACAGGTGTGCCGCAACGGCCTCTGGTCCCTCTCCCGACATCCCAACTACTTCTTCGAATGGCTCGTGTGGGTCGGCTTCGCCACCTTCGCCCTGCCCTCCCCCTACGGCTGGGTGGGCCTTCTTTCTCCGGTCGCCATGTGGCACTTCCTCGTCAACGTCACCGGCATCCCGATGACTGAGGAACTCTCCGTGAAATCCAAGGGCGACGCCTACCGCGAGTACCAGCGGACCACGAACGCCTTCTTCCCCTGGCCAAGGCGGGGTTGACCCGTTTCCCGGGAGCGTTTCCACACTGTCACCGGCGACCCGGGCTTTCACCTTGCCCGGGAAATCCGCGGCCATCCACGGTTTCGAGGTGCCCACGCCGCCGGTCCCAACCCGCTCCCGAGCCTCGGGAGGGTTCACCCTGATCGAACTCCTGGTGGTGATCGCCATCATCGCGATCCTCGCCTCGATGCTCCTGCCGGCGCTTTCGAAGGCCAAGGGACGTGCCCAGGGAACGGCCTGCGCCAGCAACCTCCGCCAGCTTCAGCTCTGCGCGCAGCTGTATTCGGACGACAACCAGGAGTTCCTCGCTCCCAACGAGGCCTTCTCGGTCGGCGGCGGCGGACGCGAGGAATGGAACGTTCGGGCCAACTCCTGGATCCAGGGCAACACCTTCATCGACACCAACACCGCCGCCATCACCGCGGGTGTCTTCTGGAAGTACAACCAGTCCGCCGGGATCTACCTCTGTCCGGCCGACCGCTCCACCGTCCGGGACCTCGGCCGTCAGCGCCGGAACCGCAGCGTCTCCATGAGCGTGTACATGAACGTCGCGACCAGCCCGTCGGACGAGAACTACACGAAGTGCTGGCACAAGACCTCCCAGATCAACGATCCAGGACCCGCCGGCGCCGTGGTCTTCCTCGACGAAAACGAGAAGAGCATCCAGCAGGGCGCCTTCGGCATCAACGCCCCCAACCGCTGGAACCTCTTCGACACCCCCACCGCCACTTGGATCAGCTTCCCGTCGCTGCGCCACAACGGGGCGGGCACCGTCTCCTTCGCCGACGGCCACACCGAGACCTGGCGCTGGGTGGAACCCCAGACCCAGGCCATCGCCCGACGCAACACCTGGCTGGTGCTCCAGGCCGGCGCAGGTTCCGGCGACCGGGACCTCCGCCGCATCCAGGCGGCCGTGCCCGCGCAGGTGCCCATCCGTTGACGACCTCCGCCGGCCCCATGCAGCAGGGGTCACGAAAGGGAGCCGCGGAGTGGTTCGCGACGAAGGGTGCGAGGTCGGAGATTCTTGATTCCCGATTCGCTGGCGGACGCTGGGCCTAGGACACGGATTCCCACGGATTTCACGGATATCTGGGCCCAACGCCCAACGCCCGACGACGCTCTTTGCTCCCCGCTCCCGGCCCAACTCGGGCCCCTTCCCGACCTCCGATTCCCATCCACCGCGCCTTAGCGCTTTTCACTTTGGCCCTTCGGTGGGGGCGACGCGTTCACCAGAAATCCCCGACGGATGCGTTTGACCGCGGCCCGATTCGGGCCATGAGTGGTTCTAGGCTTTCCCGCCGACATCCGACCATGAATTCCAGCCTGCCGCTTCCGGCCGCCCAAGGCGTGACGGAGTCTCCGTCCATCCCCTCGCTTCCAACCCGGGGTCTCGTGGACCGCCTCTTGGTCGCCGACGTCCTCCCGGACCGTCTGATCCGCTTCGGGATTCGCCGGCTCCTGCGCCAGCAGTTGGCCGAGCAGGACCGCGGCGACGTCGAAGCCAACCGTCAGCAGATCCTGCGGCGCGTCGAGGAACTGCGTGGAATGCCGATCGCTATCGAGACCCAGGCAGCCAACGAGCAGCACTACGAGGTCCCGACGCGCTTCTACCAGCTCTGCCTTGGCCCCAACCTCAAGTACTCCTGCTGCCAGTACCGCACCTTCAACGAGTCGCTGGGGGAAGCCGAGGAGATCATGCTGGCGATGACGTGCGAGCGGGCGGAACTCGCGGACGGGCATCACATCCTGGAACTGGGATGCGGCTGGGGCTCGCTGACTCTCTGGATGGCGTCGCATTTCCCGAACGCGCGGATCACCGGGGTCTCGAACTCCCACGGCCAGCGGGCACACATCCTCGCCGAGGCGGCGCGGCGCGGGCTTTCCAACATCGAGATCCTCACCTGCGACATGAACGCCTTCGAGGCCCCCGGTGGACCGGGTCGGTTCGACCGCGTCGTCTCGGTCGAGATGTTCGAGCACATGAAGAACTACGAGCGGCTGATGGGGAACATCTCCCGGTGGCTGAAGTCGGACGGCAAGCTGTTCGTACACATCTTCACGCACCGCGAGTTCTGCTACCATTTCGAGGCCGACGACGAGTCTTCCTGGCTGTCCCGCTACTTCTTCACCGGCGGCACCATGCCGAGCGACGACCTGCTTCTCTACTTCAACCGGGACCTCCGGGTGGAGCGGCACTGGGCCGTCAACGGAAGGCACTACGGGCGGACTGCCAACCAGTGGCTGGAGAACATGGACGCCAACGAACCCGAGATCCGCTCGATCCTGCGCGCCACCTACGGCGCCGCCAACGAGACCCGATGGTGGGTCTATTGGCGCGTGTTCTTCATGTCCTGCGCCGAGCTGTGGGACTTCCGCAACGGCAACGAGTGGCATGTGAGCCACTACCTCTTCCGCAAGGCCTGACCGATTCCGCCGGAGCCGAGACGGACCTCACGCAAACACGCCAACAGGACGCCGGATCCAAGGCCCAAAAAGCCGATCACCCCTCGGTCGCACGCCGGTTCCGTGGAATCCGTGTCCCACCCTCCGTGTGCTCCGTGTCTCGGTGGCCCAGTCGACTCTTGGTTCAGCCGAAGAAGGAACGGATCGAGGCGATCACGTGGTCGACCTGCTCGTCGGTGAGCTCGGGGTACATCGGCAGCGGTTGGATCCGACGCGAGACCGCCTCGGCCACGGGGAAGTCGCCTTCCTTCCAGCCGCCGTCGGCGTTGCACTTCTGCAGGTGCAGCGGCACCGGGTAGTAAACCAGCGTTGGGACGCCCGAGGCCTCGAGGTGCTTCTGCAGGGCGTCCCGCCGGTCCGAGAGGATGGCGTACACGTGCCAGACATGGGTGTTTCCCGGACCCACAACCGGCGTCTCCACGGGAAGTCCCGCAAGGCCCGCGGTGTACCGGGCCGCAATCGCCGCGCGACGGTCGTTCCAAGCCTTCAGATGCGGCAGCTTCACCCGCAGGATGGCCGCCTGCATCTCGTCCAGGCGCGAGTTGTATCCATGCAAATCATGGTGGTACCGCCGCTCGATGCCGTGCACGCGCAGCATCCGGAGCCGCTTCGCCAGGGCGGCGTCTCCGGTGAGCATCATGCCGCCGTCGCCGTCGGCCCCGAGGTTCTTGGTCGGATAGAAGCTCAGGCATCCCACGCGCCCGATGCCGGCCAACCCGCGGCCGTTCCATGTGGCGCCGATCGCCTGGGCGCAGTCCTCCACCATCTCGAGCCCGTGCCGTTCGCACAGCGGGATCAGCTCCGCCAACGGCGCGGCCTGGCCGAAGAGGTGCACCGGCAGGATCGCCCGGGTCCTCGGCGTGATCCGTCGCGCCACGTCGGCCGCGTCGATCGTGAAGAGCCTCGGGTTGATGTCCGCGAACACCGGCTTCGCACCGACCTGGAGGATGCTCTCCGCCGGAGCGATGTAGGTGAACGGGGTGGTGATCACCTCGTCGCCCGGTCCGATTCCCAGCGACTTCAACGCCAAGGTCAGCGCGTCGGAACCGGAATTCACGCCGATGCCGTGGCCGGCGCCGCAGAAGGCCGCGACCTCCTGCTCGAGCGCGGAGACCTCGGGGCCCAGGATGAAGTGGCCGCGGTCCAGCACGGACGTCATCGCGGCGAGGAGCTCGGACCGGAGCGGCGGCGTCTGCGCCCCCGGGTTCAGGAACGGGATGGTCATCGTCGGGGAACGTCCGGACTCAGCGGAGGAACCGGCGCGCACCGAGGAAACGGCTGGTCCAGTAGTTGTCGTCCAAGGAGGAGAAGGTGACCCCTGTCGAGGTTCCGGCGTGGGTGAACATGCGATCGCCGACAAAGACGCCGACATGGCTCGGGGTCCCGGCGCCAAGGGTGTTGAAGAAGACGAGGTCGCCGGGCTGGAACGCCGCGATGCCGACGGAGACGCTGGAGTCCCACTGTTCCTTGGTGGTCCGGGGAAGGTTCCGTTGCGCAACCTGCTTGTGCAGCGCCGACGCGTAGGCGGAACAGTCGATCCCATCACGGTCTGCGCCGCCCAGGCGATACGGCGTGCCGACCCACGGCTGCGCCGCCGCGACCCACTCGTTGGTGACCTTAAGCTCCCGATACGGGCGCACGGGTGGTTGCAGCGGAGACGGTTCCACCTCGAGCCGGGGAACGGACTTCAGCGGTGGCAACAGGGACTCGTTCTGGAATCCGGCGGGAGGATCCACGAGGTAAACCGGCCCCGGCGGCCAGTAGGGCAGTCCGGTGGTGGTCGCGATCTCCTGGCTCGCATCCGCGGCCCCCGAGACGGCGGCCTTCTTGGTGCGGCAGCCGGAGAAGGCCAGGGCGGCGACAAGGACGATCAGCAGGCGCTGGAACAGGATGTGGGACTTCATGCGGAATCAACGTGTGGCCGGCCGGAACTCGGCCCGGGCCTTGGGAAGCAGGCGTTCGATGTTGGAGATTCGGTTCTCGTCGAGGGGATGGGTGCGCAGGAACCACGGCGTCTGCTGGCCCTGCGTCCGGTTGTACTCGGCGAACCGGCGCCAGAAGCCGACCGCCTCCCCCGGCTCGTAGCCGGCCTTCGCCATCAGGACCAGGCCGATCTCGTCGGCCGAGCTTTCCTGCCGACGGTTGTGCGGCAACGCCACCGCCACCTGCGAAGCCGGGGCGTAGAGTTGCTGGTAAAGGGCGTGGTACTTGGAATCCCTTGCCGCGACATCGCCGGCCGTCCCAAGCAGCTGGAGACCCATCGTCGTGGTCATGCGCTCACCGCCGTGGCGCGCCAACGCATGGGCCACCTCGTGTCCCAGGACCGTGGCCAGTCCCGCCTCGTCGCGGGTGATCTGCAGGATGCCGGTGTAGACCCCAACCTTGCCGCCGGGGAGGCAGAACGCATTCGCCTGCGGGCTTTCGAAAAGGACGAATTCCCATTGGGCGCCCTCCATGCCCGAGACCTCGGCGATCCGACGGCCAACCCGGGCAACCAATGCGGCCTTCGCGGCGTCCCGGCTCACCGGGACCTCCTTCTTCATCTTCTCGAACTCGCCCAGGCCCAGCGCCGTCTCCTCGCCGGCACCGGTGGCGATGAATTGGCGACGCCCGGTGATCGGCTCGGTCACGCAACCGGAAAACGCCAAGGCCAGGCCGAGAACGGCCCAGGCGGAGACGAAGCGACGGATCCGGAACACCCTTCAAGGCAACCACAGCACGGCGCCACCGACAAGCGAAGGCGCGTGGCCGCTCTCTCCCAGGACATTTCTCGGGTGCCGGGAAGCGGCGGGGGACGGGGAGGGGCTCACGCAGAGTCGCGGGAAACGCGGGGAACCGGCGCTGCGAGGTGGAGTCGATTCGGCACTTCCCTCCGCTTCTGCCGGTTCCGCGCAACTCCCCGGAATCCCTCTCGCCGCGGGCGTTCCGCGGGAGGATAACCGGCGCACTCCCACCATGTCCGGTTCCTCCCGTCGATCGTTCCTCAAGGCCACCACGGCCGGCGTGGTGTCGCTCCACGCCCTGCCCCGCGTCCTGGCGGCCGCCCCAGCCCCGGATTCCATCCCGCCCCACACGCCGATCTCCGTCTCCGGCGTCCATGGATACGCCTCCGCCCACGGCGTCGCGGCCGGCGACACCCTCGCCTTCCACACCTCCGCCGACGTGCCGGTCCAGGTGTCCCTGGTCCGGCTCGGACGGGAGATCGACGATCCCGCCGGGGACGCCGTGGTCCACGATGCCGGATCCCTTCCAGCCCGCATACAGCCCATCCATCCGGGCAGCTACGTCCATGTCGGCACACCCATCGCGGAGGCACCGCCCGCCCTCACGCTGGAGTGCTGGGTCCGGCCGTGGTCGCTGGAACGCCTGGCCGGCCTGGTCACCCAGGAGGACAAGCAGAGCGACGACGGCTTCGCCTTGGGCATCGGCAAGGACGGCTACGTCGGCCTGTTCCTCGGCAATGGCACCGGGCCCGACGAGGCCGTTGTCCACCGCACCGCCACCGGCGTGGTCCGGAAGGGCGAATGGCACCATGTCGTCGGACGCTGGGACGGCCGCCACAAGGAGGTCTGGGTCGACGGACTCCGCATCGCCCGCTGGGAGTTCGCCGGCCCGCTCCGGGTGGGAACCCATCCGTTGCGCCTCGGGGCCATGGGGGACTTCGGACGGGCACTCCGGCTCCTCGACGGCGACCTCGCCCAATGCGGGATCCATGGCCGCGCGCTGTCCGAAGCCGAGATCCGTGCCCGGCACGCCGACGGCGGCCGGACCACGCCGTCCAGTCCCGGACTTCTTGGCGCGTGGGGCTTCTCGGAGGAATGCGGTTCCCTCATCGCCGACGACTCCCCGCACGGCCGTCACGGCACGGTGGTCAACCACGGCACCTGGATGATCGGCGGACCTTCCTTCCACCGGGACGTCCCGCGCTTCGGCGAGGGATCGCTGTACGCCACCCGGGACCGCGGGCATTCGCTGCGCCTCGCCTCGGACGACCTGTACGACTGCCGTTGGGAGGAGACATTCCGCTGGAAGGTCCCCGCGGAAACCCGCCCCGGACTGCATGTCGCCCGCCTCCGCTTCGAACGGGACGGAAAGCCGCGCCAGTACGACATCACCTTCGTCGTGCGGAAGGCGCGGCGCGCGGCGAAGGCGCCGTTGCTGGTCGTGTGTTCCACCAACACCTGGCGCGCCTACAACGGGGCCCCGTTCGGCGTCTGGCCGGATTCGCTCCATGCCGTGGTCGGCACGGACGGCCTGCCCAACGCCGCGGGTTCGCCCCCGGCGTACTGCTTCTACCGACGTCACGCCGGAGGCCAAGGCACTTATCAGGTCGGCTTGCGCATCCCCTTCCCCGTGGCTTCTCCCTACGTGCTCTACGGCGGGCCGACCCGCTACAGCCATCTCATGCGGGCCGAGCGCTTCCTGCACGTCTGGCTGGAGAGGGAGGGATACCGGTTCGACGTGGTCGCCGACGACGATCTCCATCGCGAACCGGACCTGCTGCGCGGGTACCGGGCGGTGGTCCTGAATGGGCACAGCGAATACTGGTCGCTGCCGATGCTGGCGGGGTTGGACCGCTACCTCGCCGGCGGCGGAAACCTGGCGGTCTTCTCCGGCAACTCCCTGTTCTGGCGGGTGAGTTTCAACGGCGACAGCTCGGTCCTCGAATGCCGGAAGGTCGACGCGCCGGGTGAGCAGATGCTCCCGCACGAACGTGGCGAGGCCTGGCACAGCCACGACCGGCTCCGCGGCGGCATGCTGCGGGAATGCGGGCATCCGGGGTGGAACTACACCGGACTCGAGACCCTCGGCTGGAACAACCAGGGAAACCCGCGGAACTTCGGCCCCTACGTCGTCACCCACTCCGACCATCCGCTCTTCCGTTCACCCGAGGACACCGGGCTCCGGGACGGCGACCGCTTCGGCACACTTCCCGACGGGACGACCCTCGCGAACGGCCACGAGATGGACATCCGCCTCTCGACGTTGCGTGCGATGCAGGAACTACCCGATCCGAAAGGCGCCTCGGTGCCGCCCGACCCCGCAGGAATCGAGCCATTGGCCAATGGCATCCTGCCGTGGAAGGAGGGTGGCGCCGCCTTCGATTTCTACTTCCGGCCGATCCGGCCGAAGACCGACCAGGGCGCCGAGATGATCTGGTGGAAGCGCCCCGGAGGTGGCCAGGTGTTCAACGCCGGCTGCATCGCCAGCGGCTGGGCCGTCCATGCAGACCCACGCCTTCAGACGCTCGTGCGGAATGTCCTGCACCGGTTTGGGGTGGAGCGGGGTTGAAAGGTTGAAAGGTTGAAAGGTTGAAAGGTTGAAAGGTTGAAAGGTTGAAGGGCTGAAGGGCTGAAGGGCTGAAGGGCTGAAGGGTGGATCGGAGACAATTCTGGACCTTTCGCCTGTTTCCATTCGCCGCCAATAGAACGCTTCAACCCTTCAACCCTCACTCCCTCATCCACGCTTCGCGGGTGGCCATGGGGAGAAGCAGGGCCGGGTCACGGTGGCCTGCCCACGCGATTCCACGCAGCAACACGATCCGCCACAACGGATCCCGCAAGGTCCAGGTGTAGTGCCCCGGGATGCTGGTGAAGACGCGTCCCACACCCCGCTCGAAGGTCCATCCCAACGGACGGACCGCGCCGTCCACCTCGACCTCCGCGAACGGCTTCACCCGTGACGCGTCGCCGATCATCGGCCAATAAGGTTCGTCGATCAGGTACGGCCGGTCGGGCAGGTCCGCAGTGAACGGGTTGCCGTCCACGAACCGCGGACGGAACGGCATGTGCCGGTACTTCACCCGCGACGGGGTCGCAGACAGCCCGATCCGCTCCGCCAGCCGCTCCGGATCGCTGTCCGCGATCACCGCGGAATGCAGCAACACCAACCCTCCGCCCCGGGCCTGGTACGCGTCGAGTTCGCGGTATCGGGCTTCAGACCAGTCGTGGTTCCAGAAGTAGAACAGGACCACGTCCGCCGCCTCCCACTGTTCACGGCCGGGCCATTCCCAAGCGGTCTCGACCTTGGTCCCCGGCAGTGCGCCCAGGAGTTCCGACCACTGCTTCTGCCAGGCCGGATAGTCGTGTTGTCCAGGCCCGTGGTCCTGCTTCGAGGCCACCAGCAGCAGGCGGAACGACTTCGCGGACGGCGTCGCCGCCGGGGACCGCGCCAACGCCGCGGTGACATCGCGGCGTTCCCGCGGGGTCGGTGCGTGCTGAAGGTAGGTCAGGAGATCCCGCACCGCCTCGGCAGACAACCCGTCGAGCAGGCCCGTCGGCATCAGGCTGTGCGCGGTGGGCTTCAACGTCGCCGCCTCCGACGCCGTCAGCGGACGCTCGCGGCCCTCGACATCGGCCAACCGGACGCCGCCGCGTTGATCGGACCGGAGGAATCCCATCATCTCCGTGCCGTCCGCCAGCGTGGCGCCGTGGGTGACGTAGTCCGGATGCAGCGTCGCGTCGGGTTCGCGGAGGTCGCGCAGGAGCGTCCCGCGGTCCCGGTGGACGAGGTTGCTCAGGTCGGGCCCGACCGTCGCCCCTTCGCCGCGGATCCGATGGCAACGGGCGCACTGGAGCTTCCCGCCATGGAAGAGCTCGCGGCCGTTCTCCCAGTCGCCGGCCTCCCCCGCGACCTCGCGGCTGTCGGTGCCGGAGGAACCGCGGAGGGTCGGCGCCCAGGAGGCGAGACGTCCCCAGGCCGCGCGGGGCGATTCCTTGGGCAGCTTCCAGGCCGGATCCCGCGACGCCGTCAGGTCGTAGTCGAGGTCCACGGTGAAGCCGGCGCCCGGGCTTCCCGCCTTGCGCACCCCGGTCAGTGTCAGGGCGTAGGTCACCGCCAGCGGATGCGGCAGGGTCTCCAGCACGAGCGTCTTCCCGCCGTCGGCCAAGCGGGCCGAGCGGATCCCGAGACGTCCGCGCGGCGTGGCGTCCTGCTGCTGCACCACGGCGTAGGGTGGCTTGAGTGTCTCGAAGCGGTCGCCGGCCCGGACGTGCTCGCCGAATTCGATCCGGATGCCATCCGGAACCGCGGTGCGGGCAACATCGGGATCCAAGGGACGGTCGAAGGCCACGCGCACCTCGGTCGGCGAGACGGCCCAGGTCCGGACCGGTTGGGGCGCCTCCGGATCGGTGTGGCGGATGCGGAAGATCCGTCCGGGCCCCTGCGGACCGGTGCCCCAGTCGGGCGGACCGCTGTGCGCACAGAGATACAGGTCGCCCTTGGGTGAGACCGCGACGTCGGTCACCAGCATCGAGGCACGGGCGAGCGTGTGGACACGCCCGACGGGACCTTCCGGCGTGCCGGTGATCTCGACCCGCCAGAGCTTGCCACGGGACTGTCCGGCCACGAGGAAGTCGCCGCTCCAATCCTGGGGTCCGAAGACGCCCTGTCCGGGACCCGAACGACGGAGCGGCCGTTCGGGCGTCGCCCCGGGGCGCTCCGGGGAACGGGGGGAATTGAACACCAGTCCGCAGGCGCTCTGGTGCTGCGGTCCGAAGCCGACCACGGGCGGCTCGGAAACCAGCCCGGGCAGCCAGCGCGGATGGCGCGGCGGGAATCCGTAGTTCCGGCCCTCGACGAGGTGGTTCAGTTCGTCGAGCGGATTGCCGTCCGGCATCCAGGTCTCGCCCTCCTGGTCGGTGCCGAACAGCCCGCCGTCAGGACCGAAGGCGAGTCCAACCGGAACGCGGATGCCGGTGGCGAAGGTCGACCAACGGCCGGTGGCGGTGTCGAGACGCTGGATCGTGCCGCGAGGGGAACGCAGGTCGTAGAGGGAGACCTCCTCGCCGGGATCGCCATCCACCGGACGTCCCTGTTGCCGGAGCCACTCGACTTCGGCGGGTGCGAGTTCGCCGCGTTTCCGGAGCCGGAAGGCATTGGAGTAGTCGGCGACCACCAGTCCGAAATAGAGGTTTCCCGCGTCATCGAGCGTCGCCGCCGTGGCGTCCACGCCGCCGCTGCCGACGTCGGTTCGCGGCCAACCCGAGGCCAGCACCGTCTCGGTGTCGGCCTTGCCGTCCGCATCGGAGTCGGACAGCAGGGACACCTTGCCCTGCGAGGACACGACCAGACCACGATGGGTCCAAGCCATGCCGAGGGGAATGCGGAGGGTGGCCCGATCCCAGAAGGGGGTCGCGGAATCCTCCAGGCCGTCGCCGTCGGAATCGCGGAGCGACCACACGCGTCCGTCGTAGCCGAGTGCGGTCAGGGCACCGTCCGGCGCGAAGCGGAGGTTGTTCTGGTTCGGAAGCCGGACCGGGAGTTCCTCGACGGTGAAGCCCGGAACCAACATGCGGACCGCCGGCTCCGGTTCCGCGGCAGCCGCCGGGGCGACGAGCAAGGCCAGCAGGACGAGGGTTGGAAACCAGGGCATG
The DNA here is from genome assembly GCA_027483345.1 of Verrucomicrobiales bacterium. Lineage (GTDB taxonomy): Bacteria > Verrucomicrobiota > Verrucomicrobiia > Limisphaerales > UBA9464 > SXXZ01. Next base: position 13,969 of record JAIXUV010000064.1, read on the forward strand.
GACTGAGCGGGTTGGGGTGGGAGGTTGAAGCGTTGATGCGTTGAAGGGCGGAAACGGTGGAAGTTGGGTGGGGGCTAGGGGTTGCTGGGGGGCGTGGTACGCATCAGGGCGACCTGGTAGGGCCGGACCTCCTGGAGCATGACGCCGGCGACCACCGCGGGGTCCTCGGACATGAACCGTTCGGCTTCGGCGGCGTCGGCAGCCTCGAACACGACCAGTCCGAGCGTCTTGTCGTTGGGTTCGTCGGTGCGGCCGGCAAGCAGGACCTTGCCCGTCCGGGTGGCCGCCTGGAGCCGTTGGAAGTGGCGACCGATCGCAGCCTGGGCTTCGGCGGTCATCGCCGCCGCGTCGTGGTACTTCGGCGCAAGCCGCAGTATCCCGAGGAACTGGCGGGGCTTCGGGGTGGGAACCGGGGCGGAGACGGAAGAAGGCGGAGGGGACGCCGGATCGGCGGCCCAAAGGGAGATCGCGGCAAGACAGCCCCAGGTGAATCGGGAAAGGGTGGAAGTGGATCGGGTGTGCATGGGGAAACCGGAGTCGGAGTGGAATCGCGCGGCTGTCCGGGCTCGTGGCTTGCGAAACTCCACCGACCCGGGCCTCAACCCTTCAACTCGTTCAGCTTCACAAGGCGGGCGAAGGCGCCGTCGCGGGCAGTGAGCTCTTCCCAGGTGCCTTGCTCCACGACGCGGCCATGGTCGAAGACGACGATGCGGTCGGCGTTGCGGACGGTGGAGAGGCGGTGGGCGATGATCAGGGTGGTGCGGCCCGACATCGCGGCGTCGAGGGCCTTCTGGACCTCGCGTTCGGTGGCGGTGTCGAGAGCGGAGGTCGCCTCGTCGAGGATCAGCAGGCGCGGATCCCGGGCGACAGCACGGGCGATGGCGAGGCGTTGGCGTTGCCCCCCGGAGAGGGTGGCGCCACGTTCGCCGATGACGGTCTCGAGGCCCTGCGGCTGGGCGGCGATGACGGCGTCGAGGTCGGCGGTCCGAAGGGCCTGGGCGATCCGTTCGGGCGAAAGGTCCGGCAGGCCGAAGGTGAGGTTGGCCCGGATGGTGTCGTGGAAGAGAAACGGTTCCTGCTCCACCACCCCAAGGTGCCTCTGCCAGGACTCGGCCGAGAACTCCCAGTAGTCGACGCCGTCGACGCGGACACATCCGGAACCGGGTTCGCGCAGGCGCATGAGCAGGGCGGCGACCGTGCTCTTGCCGGAACCGGAGGC
>JAIXUV010000082.1 GCA_027483345.1 Verrucomicrobiales bacterium
CTCCTGCACACGGGACGTCGCTGGACCAACGCCGCGGCCGAATGGGCACGGATCGTGGACCAGGCGCCGAACCACCTGCTCGCCTGGTACCAGTTGGGCGAGGCGAAGGCCAAGTCGGGTGACTTCGCCGGAGCGATCCCCGCCTACCGTCGGGCGCTGTCGATCCGGCCCGACTTCACCGACGCCGGGATCGGACTGGGCATCGCTTTGGGCCAGTCCGGTCGCCTGGCCGAAGCCCTGACCGCCATGGACGAGACCCTGTCCTTCGATCCGTCGAACGCGGACGCGCGGGTGAACCGGGCCATCACCTTGAACGCCTTGGGGCGCGCCGACGAGGCGGCCGCGGACCTGCGTCGGGCGGCCGCGGAGAATCGGGAGTCGAGCCTGCCGCTGGTGCGGCTCGCGGAGATGCAGTCGGGACGGAAGGAGTTCGTCCGGGCCGCCGAAACCCTCGCCGAGGCCGTGAAGCGGGAACCCCGCAATGCCGCCCTGTACCACCGGTTGGCCACGGAGATGGGGCGCGGCGGACTGCTCCTGGAATCCGAGGCCGCGTTCCGCAAGGCGTTGGAACTGGATCCGTCGTTCCTCTCCGCCCGTGTCGACCTCGGAGTGGCCTTGGCCCAACAGCGGCGCTTCGCCGACGCCATCGTCGAGTTCGAGGCCGCCCTGCGGCAGCAGCCCAACCATCCCACCGCCGGGACCTTCCTCGACCGCGCCCGCCAGATGCTGCAAACCCAGGGAGCCAATCCATGATCCGACTGCTCCGGGAATTCCTGCGCTTCCTCCGTCAAGAGAAGAAATGGTGGCTCGTGCCGCTGGTGGTGATCCTCCTGCTGCTGGGGCTCGCGATCCTCTTCTCCTCCAGCTCGGCTGTGGCCCCGTTCCTTTATCCCTTCCTCTGAGGAGCCGAAATGCGCCGCATCCTGGGCATCTCGGCCTTCTACCACGACTCCGCCGCGGCCCTCGTGGTGGACGGCCGGATCGTGGCCGCGGCCCAGGAGGAACGCTTCTCCCGACGGAAGAACGACGCGCGCTTCCCACGACGCGCCATCGCCGCCTGCCTAGCCCAGGCCGGGATTGGAGTTGGGGACATCGACGCGGTAGCGTTCCATGAGAAGCCGATCCTGAAGTTCAGCCGCACGCTCGAGACCTTCCTCGCCCTCGCGCCGCACGGGATGAAGGCGTTCGCCCGCACCCTGCCCTCCTGGCTCGGCGAGAAGCTCGACCTGTACAAGGCCCTCGCCGCGGGACTCCCCGGACTGAGGCCGGATGTCGCGCACCTCTTCACCTCCCATCATGAGGCGCACGCCGCGAGCGCGTTCCTGCCCTCGCCGTTCGAACGGGCGGCGATCCTCACCGTGGACGGCGTGGGCGAATGGGCCACGACGGTCATCGCACGCGGCGACGGAGCCCGCATCGAGCCGCTCGAGGAGCTGCGCTTCCCGCATTCGCTCGGGCTGCTCTATTCGGCCTTCACCGCCTACTGCGGATTCCGCGTCAACTCCGGCGAGTACAAGCTCATGGGCCTTGCCCCGTATGGCGAACCGGTCTTCGCCGACCGGATCCGGGACCAGGTCGTCGAACTCCGGCCCGACGGATCGTTCCGCCTGGACCTCTCGTGCTTCGACCTGCTCGCCGACGACTACCTCACCAACGATCGCTTCCACCGACTCTTCGGCGGGCCGCCGCGGCCTCCGGAAGGATCGCTCGACCAGCGCCACATGGATCTCGCGCGGTCGATCCAGGTGGTGACCGAGGAGGCCCTGCTCGGACTGGTCCGGCGCGCCCACGAACGGACCGGTGAACGGAACCTGTGCCTCGCGGGCGGCGTCGCCCTGAACTGCGTCGCGAACGGTCGGATCCTGCGCGAAGGACCGTTCGACAGGATCTGGATCCAACCTGCCGCCGGTGACGCCGGAGGCGCCCTCGGGGCCGCGCTGGCCGCATGCCACGCCACCACCGAACGCAGCGGAACCGGCGCCCCGCGCTCCGCGACCCAGCCCGACGCGATGTCGTCCGCCCTGCTCGGACCCGCCTGGACCGACGACGCCGCCGCGGCGGCACTTCAGGTCCACAAGGCCCGCTTCTCGCGGCTCGACGACGCGGACCTCCTCGGGCGGACGGCGACGGCCTTGGACTCCGGCAAGGTCGTTGGCTGGGTCCAGGGCCGGATGGAGTTCGGCCCGCGGGCGCTCGGCAACCGGTCGATCCTCGGCGACCCGCGTTCGCCGGCGATGCAGTCGGTCATGAACCTCAAGGTGAAGTTCCGCGAGTCGTTCCGCCCCTTCGCCCCGGTCGTCCTCGCCGAACGCGCCCACGAGTTCTTCGACCTCGGCGCGCCGTCGCCCTACATGCTGCTCGTGGCCCAGGTCGCCGAAAGCCAGCGGCTTCCGGTCGACCCCACGGCGACCGGGCTCGCACGCCTCAAGCAGCTCCGCTCGACCCTGCCCGCCGTGACCCATGTGGACGGCTCGGCGCGGGTCCAGACCGTCACCGCCGAGGCGAATCCCCGCCTGCATGCGCTTCTCCGCGCGTTCGAGTCCCGGACCGGATGTCCGGTGCTGATCAACACCTCCTTCAACGTGCGGGGCGAACCCGTCGTCGCCTCGCCCGACGACGCCTACCGCTGCTTCATCAACTCGGGCATCGACATCCTGGTGGTCGGCAACCTCTGGCTGGAACGTTCCGAACA
>JAIXUV010000113.1 GCA_027483345.1 Verrucomicrobiales bacterium
CACAAGCTGATCCTGGGCGAGGACGGCCTCACGGCGACGGTGCGCATCCCGGCCCACGGGAACTACGCGCTGTTCACGCAGCATGGCCTCGACGAGTTCAAGGGCCGGATCGAGAAGGATGGCAAGGCCATCGAGCCGGGCCACGTCCACGAGCACGGCGGACACCACCACGAGCACACCCACGACGAAACCGTCACCAGTGTCGGCATCGAGGAGCGTCGGGAGCTGGATGCCAAGAAGCTGAACGCCTGGCTGAGCGAACTGCTGCAGACGAAGGGCCAGGACATCTTCCGGATGAAGGGCATCCTGAACCTCCGCGGCCAGGCGAACCGCTTCGTCTTCCAGGGCGTCCACATGCTCTTCGAGGGCAAGCCCGAGCGGGCTTGGAAGGACGAGGCCGAGCGGAAGAGCCAGCTGGTGTTCATCGGCCGCAACCTCGACCGCGAGGCGTTGAACGCCGGCTTCCGGCGCTGCCTCGCCTGAGGGATTCCCCTCGATGCCAGCTGGCGGCGAGCCCGTCGACCTCGTCGCTGTCGTCCACGGCCGACAGCGCGGGTCCAACTCCCTTCGGGCGTTTCTCAAGGTTGATCCGGATCTGACATCCCCCCAGCCACAGCTGCATTTCACTGTCTGTTTTTTCGAGACAAACCCAGTGTCCTGCCGATGGGCACCAAAAAGCGCATAGCGAGGTTCCTGGTGCGTCTCCTCAAGGCGGTGATGGGGGAGGACGCTATGGAGCGGCTCCTGATCCGGGCTTGCCAACCGGAGAGTCGGGGACGCCTGCTCCGCATCGGGGCCCTGATTGAGGCGCACTTGAGATCGTTCCAAGTGGACCAGTACCGCACGGCCCGGATGGACGGCTACCTGATGCGGGTGAACATCCGGGAACGGATTGGTTCGTCCCATTACTTCTGGCGCACACACATGCCGCCCAACGCGGTCCGGCCGCTGTTGCGTCGGGGAACCGTCCTTTTGGACATCGGGTCGAACATGGGCAGCTGGGGTTTCTACGGCGCTTCGGTCATGGGGCCCAAAGGACGGGTGTTCGCCTTCGAACCGAACCCGAGGAACTCCGGCATGCTTGGCGAATCGGTGCGGGCCAACGGCTGGGACGACCGTGTCCGCGTCGACATCCGGGCGGTGTCCGACGTTTCCGGGAAGACCCTGACCTTCTTCCTCTCCCCGGATCCGCTGAATTCCGGGACGTCGTCGTTGGATTTCCACGAGGAGATCCACGACTCCGGCAAGACGATGGAGGTGAAGACGGTCACCATCGACGACTTCTGTTCCGAGCAGGGCCTTGGGGAGGTCGGGTTCGTCAAGATCGACGTCGAACGTGCCGAGCTCCAGGTGATGCGGGGCATGAAGGGGCTGCTGACCGAGCGCCGGGTCGACTTCCTCTACGTCGAACTCTTCTTCGGAAACGAAGCCAACCGGTACATGACCGCGTTGGGGTATTCCGCATTCGGGATCGACCGGGCCACCGGGTTGTTCAGGCCGGCTTCCGAATTCAAGGAAGGGGAGTTCGGCGACCTGCTGTTCGTCCGTCCCGGCTTGGAATCGGCCGTCATGACCGATGCCCGTGGGAATCAACCCTGACGCCTCGGGAAGCTGGAGGTCGCCGGCAACCTCGGGTTGTCGTCGGCGATGAGATCCACGAGTCCTCGGTGGTAGGCGAACCAGTAGGCCATTCCGGACAACGCGGTCATGCCCGCCGGCAGCGCCAGCACCATCGGGCCGTAGCGTCGGTCGCCCCAGGCGCCCAGCAGGCCGCCGACACCGAACGAGCCGAGCAGGGTGATGAGGAAGCCGAGCTTCCATCGGTCCACCGCGCCGTGGCGGATCCAATGGCCCAGCATGACGCCGATGTCGGTGACAGTACCGGTGACGTGGGTGGTCCGGATGAGGAATCCGCAGTAGCTGCTGGCCATGGCGTTCTGGAGTCCGAGCGCGGCCGCGGCGAGGGGCAGCGCCCATTTCGAACCGATAGCCAGAAGCCACGTCGACAGGGCCAGGAGGAAACCCTCCGCCATCAAGGCGGTTCCGTAGCTGCGTCCCGGGACGAGACGCGAGGCCCCGATGAGCACTCCGCTCGCGAGGGCGCCGAGGAGGAAGCCGACGAAGATCATCGAGGTTGAGGCGGCATCGCCCCAAGCGGACCGGGCGAGGTCGAGTCCGAGATGGGAAACCGCGCCGCTCATGTGGCTTACCGGGGCGTGGAAGAAGCCGAGTCCGACGGCGTTGACGAAACCCGCGTTGCCGGCGAGGAGCATGGCGCCGGGCACGAGGAAGCGGACGCCGCCGAAGTTCGCCTGGGGTTTGAGGACCGAAGGGCCCTGATAGCTCACGGGAAAAGCCTGCACCCGTCGCCGGGCCAGTGGAAGGACCGGTTCGTCCGGCTGCGGGTCAAGAAACGGGCTGGAACCCGGAAGCCGGGTTGCCGATGTTCGTCTCACCGTGCCGCCGTTTTCCGCCCCGCTTCGCAATGCCGACTGGATCCTCGACCTCGATGAACCGGTGTCGGCC
>JAIXUV010000125.1 GCA_027483345.1 Verrucomicrobiales bacterium
GCGCCTTCCGGTGGCTGTCAGCGGGCGAAGTGGCCGAGTTCCTTGAGGGAGACGAAGTCGGCGGGGCGCTGGTCGGTAGGGCGGCCGAGGATGACGTGGTCTAGGATCTCGATGCGGAGCAGCATCCCGGAGCGGATGAGTTCGCGGGTGACGCGGATGTCGGCCTCGGAGGGCATGGGATCGCCGCTGGGATGGTTGTGGACGAGGACGATCGAGTGGCAACCGGCGGCGATGGCGGGTCGGAACACCTCTCGGGGATGCACCAGCACCTGGTCGAGCACGCCCTCGGAGATGGTTTCCATGCGCATCAGCCGGCACCGGGTGTTCAGCAGGAGCACGATCATGTGTTCGGTGTTCCAGCCGAGGGCCTCCTCGCGCAGCAGTTCCGCGACGCGTGCCGGGCTGTCGAGCACCGGTGACTCGGCGCGGCGTTCGCGTCCGAGGCGGCGTGCCAGTTCCAGCGCGGCCTGGAGCGTGGCGGCCTTGTCGGTGCCGATCCCCTTGATGCGTCGCAGTTCGTCGAGCGAGGCCCGGGCCAGGGCTTCGAGGCTGCCGAAGCGCCGGACCAGTTCGTCGCCGAGCTCGACCGCGTTCCGGCCGCGGATGCCGGTGCGCAGCAGCACGGCGACCAGTTCGCCGTTCCGCAGCACGCCGACGCCGTCGCGGGCGATCCGTTCACGTGGACGATCGTCGGCAGGGAGTTCCGCAATGCGGGCGGGTGCGCTCACGGAGGTGTCGGAGGGGCCGAGGCCCGGGTAGGACTTCATTCCCGCCAGTGCGCAGGAAGGCGGTTCCCCGGGGCAACGGGCGACTCGGGCGCGATCGGGTCGGAAGGTCCACGGCTTCTCCTCGCCTTCCTGTTTGCCCGTGGCTGCGGGGCCTGTTTCTCTACAGGAACCACCATGAAGAAGCTCGTCTCGCTCGCCGTCGTCGCGGCGCTCGCCCTTTCCACCCAGGCGGCCGACCTGGTCGACCAGGTCGCCATCCAGACCTGGACCCTCCGCAACCTGAAGTTCGAGCAGGTCGTGGAGTTCGCCAAGAAGCATGGCATCAAGGATCTCCAGGTCATCGGCAACCACATCGACCCGAACGCCTCCCAGGAGGAATGGGCCAAGAAGAAGGCCGTGCTCGATGCCGCCGGGCTCCGCGCCTACACGTTCGGCGTCGCCGGCACCTCGATGGAGAAGGAGAAGAACCGCCGCCTGTTCGACTTCGCCAAGTTCATGGGCATCCAGCTCATCATCGTCGAACCCGGCGACTTCCGCATCTGGGACAACCTCGAGGAGCTGGCGAAGGAGTACGACATCAAGGTCGCGGTCCACAACCACGGCATCACCTCCCTCTACGGCAACCCTGCCGTGGTGCGCCAGGTCGTCATGCACCGCGACCCGCGCATCGGCGTGTGCATGGACATCGGCTGGATCACCAGCGCGGGCTTCGACGCCGCGAAGGTGTACAAGGAGTACGAGGGACGCGTGTTCGACCTGCACCTGAAGGACAAGCGCATCGAGAAGACCCAGGGCGCGGACGTCTACTTCGACACCCACATCGGCGAGGGCCGCGGCAACTTCAAGGGCCTGTTCGAGGAACTGCACAAGTCCGGCTACAAGGGCCGCCTGGCGATCGAGACCGACAGCGGCGACTTCGCCAAGAACCCGGACGAGTTCGTCTCCAAGGCCAAGGCCTTCGTCGAGGCGAACGGCAAGGCCGCCGCCCACTGAGCCGGATGAGCATGGACAGGCCCGCGGGATCGTCCGGATCCGCGGGCCTTTTCCTTGTGGTTCCGGTGAACTTTTCCCGTTTGTCGGCGTTCGAATCCCGGGTCCACGTCCAAGAACCGCCGACCGCCTGATGGCCGCCGCCAACCCCGATCCCGATGCCGACCTGATGCTCCGCGTGAAACGCGGGGATCGGGCCGCGTTCACCGAGTTGGTCGAGAAGTGGCGGAATCCCGTCATCGGTTTCGCCTGCCGCACTCTCCCGGATCCGGACGAGGCCGAGGACCTCGCGCAGGCGACCTTCGTCCAGCTGTGGCGTACCGCCGTCCGTTACGAGCCGTCGGCCCGGTTCTCCACCTTCCTCTTCACCATCGCGCGGAACCTGTGCCTGAACGAGATCCGCCGTCGGACCCGGCATCCCGCGGACTCGCTCGACGCGCCCGCGGGCGAGGACGACGCTCCGTCGCATCGGATCGAGGACCGGCAGCGTTCCTCGGCGGATGCCGACCTTGTCCGTTCCGAGCTGTTCGAAAAGGTCGAGGAAGCGCTCCGGGACCTCCCCGAGAAGCAGCGGACCGCGCTGGTGCTCTGCCGGGAAGGCGAGTTGAGCTACGAGGAGATCGCCGTGGTGTTGGGGACGTCGCTGCAGGCGACCAAGTCGCTCATCCACCGGGCCCGCGAGACGCTGAAGGGTCGGCTCAAGCCCTACCTCGGTACCGGCGAATGGAGCTCTTCGGAACGGTCCCGGGGCGCCTGAACCCGCTGACGGAAGGGATCGGCTCGCCAAGCCGCCAAGCCGCTGGGGATCGGGGAGGGAACCGTCGGTCTCCTGCAGCGGAACCGTACACCGAATGGTTCCCGCCAATTCCGTACCGAATCCGGTGCCCCATTGGCGCCTTGGCTCTTTTGGGTGAGGTCCGTTTCCGCTCCGGCGGAACCGCTATTCGGCGACGACCTGCACTTCTGTGAATCCGGCGGCGCGGAACAGCGACTCGAGCTGCTTCCGTGCGCGCTCCTCCGCGTCCTTCAGGATGCCGCCCTCGCGCGCGGCCACCCGGATCTCGTCCAAGGCCTGCACCCGGGCGTTCTGCTCGAGGTCCTTGTCGAAGTCGCGCAACAGCCCCGTGGCCCGCTCGACCACCTGGGTGCGGCGGTCGTCGAGGTAGACGTCGAGCACCCTCGGCCGCGGGATTCGGATGCGGACGCGGCCCTCGGCGGCGTCGATGCGGTCGGCGCCTACCTTGGACAGGTCGATGCCGGCGTTGACCACACCGTGGGCCACCATCAGGAGGCGGTTCTCGCCGTACCACTTCACGTCCTCCACCAGCACCACCTTGTCGATGATGTAGCGCACGGTGACGAGCTGGTTCAGGTCCTGGACGCGCCGGAGCAGTTCCGGGGTGACGGCGATGGCCGTGGGCCGTTCACCGTCGCCGCGTCGGCCGCCGATCCAGAGTCCGAGCGCCAGCATCGCCACCAGGGAGGCTCCGAAGACGAAGGCAAGCGGGGCGGTGACGGTTCGGATTCGCATGGTGGTTCGGCGGGGTTGGACGGCACTTCCGTCGGGATACGGATTCACTCCAGCAGCGTCTGGATCCGCAGCCGTTCGTTCCGGGTTGCCCGGCCGCGCAGGAGCACGACATCCACGGAATCGACGGCGGTTCCGAGAACCTCGGCGACCCGTGCGGTCCCGTTGGTGACCGCGGGCTGGCCGGCAAGGGAAACGATGACGTCGCCACGTCGCAGCGGACTTCCCCCGGGATCGCGTCCCAGGACGGATTCCACCCGCAGGCCTTCCTTGACCGCGCTGAACGCGAAGCCCAGCGAGCGGATGCCCGGGGTGGTGACCGGTCCGGATTCGCGGGCGATGAAGTGGGCGTTCCGCGCGACGGGGTCGATGCGGACGACGAAGCGGCGAAGGGCCTCCAGGCCAAGCATGCCCTCGCCGCTGGGATGCAGGTCGGCGATGGGACGCTGGAAGGTGAGTTGGTGCAGGGTGAAGTCGCCGTCCACGCGGCCGGCGAGGTTCTCGACCATGCGGTCGGCCGCGGCGGAGACGTTGACCCGGGCAAGCGGACCGGAGAACGGGACCGACGACGGCGGAACGGCGATGGTTCCGGTGTACCCGGTGTCGAGGAGGAGCGCCACGGGACGACCGGCGACCGGGATCCGGACCGAAGGGCGCCGCGGCGCGCCTTCGAGCGCGAGCCGGCTCCCTTCCTCGGGCAGCGGCGAACCTGCCGGTTCCATCGAAACCCTTCCCGCACGGAAATCGAGGACCAGCCGGACGTCGTCGAACAGGTCCATCCCGGCGATGCCATCCAACTCGGGAAGCCCGGTCCTCGAAAGGGCCCTGAGATCGCTTTCCACCACTTCGGGCGCCTCCAGGAAGCGCGCCCCGATACGGAGCGAATCCAGTCGGAACATCCGCCGCGGAACGGTCCTTCCGAGGAAGGCGACCGGGATCGGGGCTCCCGGCTTCGGTTGTGCCGCCCCGGCCGCCGACATCCGGGCCACGGCCCTGGAGTCCAGGATCGTGCGGTTGGCGCCGGTGTCGAGAAGCAGACGCAGCGGGCCGTTGGTCCCGTTCCACGCCTGGAGGAGGAATCGTCCGTCGACCAGGCTTGCCGGAAGATCGACCGTCGAGGAGGAGGCGGCGGCGGAAGCGACGTGGTCGTCGCCGTGGAGTCGGCCGAGGACGTCGGAGGACGACGAGGCGGCCAACCAGGTGGAGGCCGCCAAGGTCAGGCCGCGGAGGCTGCGGCCTTGGGGGAAGCGGCTGCGGTCCATGGCCTTCTCCGGGAAGCCTCGCTCAGGGCGTCACCGAAAGGCGTTCCTCGGCCACCTCGCGCTTCATCAGCACGCCCTGTTCCTTGTAGGCGCGCAGGACGAAGTGGGTGGCGGTCGAGAGCACGCCCTGGATGGTGGACAGCTTTTCGGAGACGAACGCGGCCACCTCGCGGAGGTTCGAACCCTCGACCTCCACGAGCAGGTCGTAGCCGCCGGACATGAGATGGCAGGAGCGCACCTCGTCGTAGCGGGAGATGCGTTCGGCCAGCTTGTCGAATCCGCCGCCGCGCTCCGGGGTGATCCGGACCTCGATGACCGCGCGCACCATCTCGCGCCCCAGCTTGTCCTCGTTCACCACCGCGCGGAAGCCGAGCAGGATCCCGGCGGCTTCGAGTTGGCTGATCTCCTCGCGGATCTCCGCCTCGGATCGGCAGAGCATCGCGGCCATGGTCGAGGGACTGAGAGAGGCGTCCTGCCGGAGAAGCTTGATGAGTGCGTCCACGTCCCGAGTGGACCGCAGCCCGGGATCCGATTGAAGGCGGAAATCGGTCCCCGACGCCCATCTCCTCCGCCTTCGCGTCTTGGCGCGGGAGTCCCTACCGGATGCGCCGGCGCCTTGCCTGGCTCACTGCATCGAATGCAGTCCGAACATGTTTCCCTCCGAATCGACGCACAGGGCGACGAAGCCGTAGGGGCCGATCGGGAACTTCGGCTGCGTGATGCGGCCACCGGAGGCCTCGACCCGCCCCGCCTCGGTCGCGCAGTCGTCGCACGAGAAGTACACGAGGGTGCTGCCACCGGGCGTGACGCCGTCCATCTTCACCAGGGCTCCTCCACATCCTCCGGCCTCGGGGTCCATGCCGAAGGTGACCATCTCCATTCCGGGAATCGGGCTCTCCATCGTCTCCAGGGGGCGAGCCAGGACCGCCTCGTAGAAGGCCCGGGCCCGGGCCATGTCCGTGACGTAGAGTTCGAACCATCCGACCGGATTGCGTGGGGTGCTCATGGTGGATGCCAATTCGATCGGGACACCCATCGCGGTCAAGCGCCCTTCGCCCCTCGGTGGCGCCTTTGCGTCTCCGAGTAGGTCCCGTCTTCGTCTGCTCCGGTGGATTTCGGCGAACCGCCCGGGAACCGGATTCCGGGCGGAAACAGATGGTGATCGAACAGTCCGGCGGTTTCGGATTCGAATCGCTCGCGATGCCTACTCCCCTGCGGAATGCGATGATCCGTCTCGTCCTGACCGCCCTGCTCCCGTTCGGCGTGGCCGAGGCCATTGCTGACGGCCACGCCGTACCGGCTTCATCCAGCCCCTGGTCCCAGTGGCGCGGACCGCTCGCCACCGGCGTCGCTCCCGACGCGGATCCGCCGGTGGAGTGGAGCGAGACGAAGAACGTCCGATGGCGCTTCCCGCTGCCCGGGAAGGGCCATTCGTCGCCGATCCTCCTCGGCGACCGTGTGATCGTCCTCTCCGCCACGCCGGTGGGCGAGGCGCAGAAGCCGGTCCATGACGACGCCCCCGGTGTGCACGACAGCATCCCGGTGACCCATCGCCACCGTTACGAGGTCCTCGCCGTCTCCCGCCAGGACGGACGGCTTGCCTGGAGGACGACCGTCCGCGAGGACTGGCCCCATGAAGGCGGTCACACGACGGGAAGCCCCGTCTCCAATTCGCCGGTCACTGACGGTTCCTTCATCTATGCCTTCTTCGGCTCCCGCGGGCTCCACTGCCTCGACTCCAACGGAGTGGTGGTCTGGAGCCGCGACCTCGGACGGATGCGCACCCTGCACGCCCACGGCGAAGGCAGCTCGCCGGTCCTGCACGGCGACACCCTGATCGTGAACTGGGACCACGAAGCCGGTTCGTTCCTCCACGCGTTCGACCGCCGGACCGGCAACCCGCTTTGGAAGGTCCCGCGCGACGAGAAGACCTCGTGGTCCACGCCCCTGGTGGTCGAGCACGGTGGCGGAGTCCAGGTGGTCGTCAGCGCCACGCAGAAGGTCCGCGGCTATGACATCAAGACCGGCTCGCTGCTTTGGGAATGCGCCGGTCTTTCGGACAACGTCGTCGCCTCGCCGGTGTTCCACCGCGGCCTCGTCGTCGCCGGCAACAGCTACTACACGCAGGCGATGCTCGCGATCCGGCTCGAAGGCGCGAAGGGCGACGTCACCGGCACCACCAACGTCGTCTGGCGGATGAACCGCCTCACGCCCTACGTCTCCTCGCCGCTGCTCTACGACGACACCCTCTACCACCTCCGTCACAACCAGAACATCCTGGTCCGGCTCGATCCGGCCACCGGACGTTTCCGCGGGGATCCGCTGCGGCTTGATGGCATCCGCGACTTCATCTTCGCCTCACCCGTCGGTGCGGCGGGAAGGATCTACGTCACCGGCCGCGACGGCGTGACCGTCGTGTTGCGTCACGACCGCGACAACGCGGTCCTCGCGGTGAACCGGCTCGACGACAGCTTCAGCGCCTCCCCGGCCGTCGCCGGCCGCGAATTCTACCTCCGCGGCGAACGCTTCCTGTACTGCATTGGTGGGGGGTGAGGAGGCGTCAATGAGGTTAAAGGGTTAAAGGACGCAGTGACTCAACGATTCAACCCTTCAACCCTTCGACCTTTCAGCCCTTCGACCCGTTTCGATGCCCGGACGGTTGACTTGCAACGACCGAGTCCCTCGGATTTCCCCCATGGACCGGACTCCTGACCCAGGGCCCAACGCCGAACCCATCGTTTCCGCCGCCCCGGTCCCGGCCACGGAACGTCTCAGCGCATTGGACACCCTCCGCGGCTTCGCGCTGTTGGGCATCCTGTTGATGAACATAGTCGGCTTCGCCTTCCACTCGGGCGCCTATGACAACCCGACGGTGGCCGGCGGAGACACCGGGGCGAACCTCTGGGTCTGGTTCGTCCTGCACGTCCTCGCGGAGGGCAAGATGCGCTGCCTGTTCTCCCTGGTCTTCGGCGCCAGCGCGGTTCTCCTCACTTCCCGGCTGGGGCGCCGTTCCCCGGAAGAGGGTCCGGATGGCGCCGACATCTACTACCGGCGGAACCTCTGGCTCCTCGGATTCGGCATCCTGCACAGCTACCTGCTGTGGCAGGGCGAGATCCTCTATCCCTACGCGGTGATCGCCTTCGCGTTGTATCCGTTCCGCCGGATGTCGCCACGGGGCATCACGGGATTCGCCACCGCCCTCATCCTCTACTGCGCGGTGTTCTACACCATCGACGCCTGGAGGGTTTCCGAGACCATCCGCGCAGGACGCGAGGCGGTCGCGAAGGAGCAGTCGGGCGCCACCCTCACAGCGGAGGAGACCGAGGCCCGCGACGCCTGGGATGCCTTCCGCAAGGACCGGAATCCCGACGCCGACGCCCTTGCCAAGGACGCCGCGGAGTGGCGGGGAACTCCTTGGCAGGTGATCCAGGCTCGTGGTGCCGTCGTGGTCCACTACTGGTCCATCCCCTGGTACCATCCGTGGCTCATGGAATCCCTCGCCATGATGCTCCTCGGCATGGCCTTGATGAAGTGGGGTGTCCTCGGGGGTGCCCGCAGCGGGCGCTTCTACGGGGCCATGGCGACGGGCGGCTACCTCGTGGGACTGCCGCTGCACACCTACAACGGATGGGTCACGATGAAGTCGGGATTCGATCCGGTGGTCCAGGGTTACGCCGGCGCCGTGTACGACCTCGGCCGGTTTGCCGTGGCCTGTGGTCATGCCGGACTCCTGCTCTGGATCTGCCGCAACGGCTGGCTGCGCGGCGCGACCGGTCGTCTCGCGGCCGTCGGCCAGATGGCCTTGAGCAACTACCTCACCCATTCCGTGGTCTGCGCCTTCGTGTTCACCGGATACGGACTCGGGCTCTACGGACGCCTCGAGCGGTACCAGGTCTACGGGGTCGTGCTCGTGCTCTGGGTGTTCCAGCTCTGGGCCAGCCCGATCTGGCTGCGCTGGTTCCGCTTCGGCCCCGCCGAATGGGCCTGGCGCTCGCTGACCTACTGGAAGCTCCAGCCCATGCGGCGCGTCTGAACCGGGTGGGGAGACACGGATTTCACGGAGGAGGATGGGGTGGAAGGGTGGACCGGCGACCGCCGACGGACGACGGACGACCCCGAGATTCCACGTGCGACGATATGCCGGAATCCTACGCTGACCGCGCCGTGCCCCGCTTCCGCTTCTTCCTCGCCGCGACGCTGTCCCTGGTGTCGCTCCTGTCGGTTTCCGTCCGTGCGCAGGCGGCGACGGATACGGCCGACGTTCCGTCGTTCGCGGAGTGGAAGGCGGCCTGCGCGAAGCTGCCCTCGAACCGCCAGCTCGGCGGACGCCTGCCGGCGCGCGACCGGTTGCCATTGCCGACGTTCGGGCCGTTGTCCGGCGAATTGGACCGCTTCCTTTCCCGGGCCGTGTCCGGACCTCTCGGTGGCGCCGAGGCCTGGGTCGGCGCGAGGCCCTCGCCGGCCTTCACCAACGCCGCCGACAACTGGTTCGCCGGCGGCAAGGCGTCCTTCGAGCCCTTCGCCCGGAAGCTGGACCTCCCGCCGGGATCCCGCGTGCTGCTCCAAGGCGACTTGCACGGCGATGTCCACTCGCTGATGGCGGTCGTCGGCCGCCTGCAGGAGCGCGGCTGGATGGACGGCTTCCGCATCACCGCGTCGGACTTCCACCTCGCCTTCCTTGGCGACTATACCGACCGCGGCCTGTACGGCGTCGAGGTGCTCTACACCCTGATGCGCCTGCACCGGGAGAACCCGGGCCGGGTCCACCTCGTCCGAGGCAACCACGAGGACGCCCTCCTGATTTCCCGGTACGGGTTCCTCGCCGAAGGGCGTTCGAAGTACGGCGCCGACTTCGACATCGTGAAGATCCTGCGGGCCTACGATTTCCTGCCGGTGGTGACCTACGTCGGCCATGGCGCCGACTGGGTGCAGCTGAACCACGGAGGCATGGAACCCGGCTTCGATCCGACGCCCCTGCTCGCGGCCTCGGGCACGAACCGCTTCCAAATGCTGGGTGAACTGCGTCAGACCGCGTGGCTTGAAAAGAAGCCCGAATGGACCCGCATGGAACCGGCTGCTGCCGCCGAGGCGCGGCGCCACCTGCGGGACTTCCGTCCGGAGGCGCCCACGGTGCCGACCGTGCTCGGGTTCATGTGGAACGACTACACGGTGTTCGGATCCGAGCCCGCGTTTGCCAACAACCCGGACCGCGCCTTCGTCTACGGCCGGGCGGCGGTCATCGACCTGCTCGGACGCGCCGGCGGCGGCACGAACCGCCTGCACGCCGTCTTCCGCGCCCACCAGCATTCCGGCGTCCCGAATCCCCTGATGCGCCGACTCGTCGCCTCCCGCGGACTGTACCGGCATTGGCAGGAGGATCCGGTGGCGACCACGGAGACGCTGCCCGCGGTTCCGACGGAAACCGACGCGGTGCGTGGGGTTCCGGAAGGCTCCGTGTGGACCCTGAACGTCAGTCCCGACAGCGTTTACGGACAGGGCAACGGCTTCACCTTCGCCACGGCGCACATCCTCGAGATCGGCGCCCGCTTCCCGGACTGGAAGGTCCACTTGGACACGGTGGAAGTGAAGTGAGCGGGGATTCGGGATTCCGGATCTGCGATTCCCGATCCGTCGCAAGGGGCGCCTGACCAGTGAATCGGAAGAAGGGAGCCCATGGGCCGGCCATTCGATGGGGCCCGACAGTTCCGCCAGGTCTTGGAGTGCGGCGGTCCTCCGCCGCTTTGGGAGATGGGTGGGACTCTCCTCCCGGTACCAACGATCCCCGACTCAGGACCCGGCCGGGGACCAACCAATTCCCCCCCTTCAACCATTCAACGCTTCATCCGTCCCAAGCTTCCCCTACCTCAACCGGAGGAACCGCGCGGGCTCGGTGACCCCGTTGGTGAGGGGAATCCAGCGCCGCGGGTCCGAGGCTCGTACGTTCCTCAGGGGTGTCCACTCGACGAGGTTCGTCGAAGCGGACAGCACCGGAGTTCCGCCGAGGTCCCCTGCGAACCGGAAGCCGCGTTCCCCGTCGGCGTTCTCGGACGGCTCCAGCCTTGCCTCTCCGCCGCGCCAGATGGCGAAACCGCGGCTTTCGGTCTGCACCCCCTCCTGTTGGACCCAGACGAAGTTGCCGGCTACGAGCAGGTCTTGGCCGTCCCACGCGAGATCCGAGGGAAACGCCTCTTCCGGACCGAGGCCGCTTGCGAGGCCTTCCCAGCGACCGTTCCGGCGGACCGCGATGTTCGTGCTGCCGGCATGGACGAACGAACCTCCGGCCGCGAGCACGCCATCGGATCCCAACGCGACGGCGGTGAAGCGGGTCGCCTGAAGTCCATCCGAGAGGTCGCTCCAGGACTGTCCGTCCCACGAGACGAGACCCGAGGTCGGAACCCCGCCTGCCTCGGTGAAGCGTCCGGCCGCCAGCAGTTGGCCCTGCGCGACGACGAGACGTTCCGGCAGGCCGTTGAAGACGTCCCAGGGCCGCCAACGGCCATCTTCTCGGACGAGGGCGAACACCGTCCGGCCGGAGCCCCGTTCCGTGAACAGTCCCGAGGCCAGTGGTCGTCCGCGGAACTCCACGAGGTCGGTCAGGTTGGTGACGCTGAAGTCCTCGGCCCCGGGTTCGACGTTCCAGGCGGTGCCGTCCCAGCGGGAGATGCGCAGTTCGGTGCCGACCAAGCCGCCGGCCCAGAGCCGGGAGCCGGCGCCGGCACCGGCGAGTCGGGTCGCCTTGAACCCGATGGGAAGGGTGGCTGGCGTCCACGCCCGGCCGGAGAGCCGGAGGGCCACCTCGGCGTCTGGCTGCGTTCCCAGGCGCGCCGTGGCATAGACGCCGTCCTCGAGCTGGAACACCCACCTGCCGGAGAAGTAGGGGACCGCCGTGCCCGCACGACCGTTGGTCGGAGTCGTGGTCTGGACGAGTCGGATGCCGTCCCAGAGAAAGGCTTGGTTGAGCTGAGGTGCCAACGTGTTCGCTTCGCTTCCCAGGACCGGTCCCTGCGGGGTCGGGACGACACGGTTGGCGACGAAGGCCCGGGCCGGGCCGCCGTTCAGCGGGCTCCACGTTTCGCCGTCGAACTGCCAGATCGTGTTGCGGTGCGCCCCTCCGGGCAGGGCCCCGTCCAGGGCGGTTGAAGCCACATAGGCCCGACCTTCCCCGATTCCGAATGCGGTCGCCAGGTCCGCCTCCGCTCCGAGGCTGACGGACGGCCCTTCGGCGGAGAGATGGGCGACGGCGGCCGATTGGGTGACCCCGTTCCGGGTCCAGTTCAACCGGCCACCGAGGTAGAGCCGCCCCTGGAAGCGGAACAGCCCGACCATCGTGCCGGTGATCTCGCCGGGTTGCACCACGGACGTCCAGCGTCCGTCCTCCCACCGGACCACCGGGCCCAGCGCCGGACCGCTTCCGTTGCTGATCGGCGAGAGCGCATGGAGTTGGCCGTCATGCCAGGCGAGGAGATTCCGTCCTCCCTGGAGCAGGCCGGAAGGTAAGCTCGCCAACCGTTCCCAACCGGCGTCCGAAAGGCGGAAGATCCCGAATGCGGGCGAACCCACCACGGCGTACAAGGAGTCCTCGTGGGCCAGGAGGTCGATGAACTCCCCCGACACACCGGAGGCCATCGGTTCCCAACTGGAGCCGTTCCAGGCGGCAAGACTCGACACCCGGTTGGTTCCGGAATCGGCGAAGCTTCCGCCGGCGACCAGGCGGCCGCGCCAGATGGCGAAGGCGTTGACCCGTTCGTTCGCTCCCCGGAATCCCTCGGCCATCGGGACCCATTCCGTCCCGGACCACAGCGCGACGTTGGTGGCGGCGACGCCCTGCACCGAGTTGAAGGAGCCTCCGAGGAACAGGTCGTCGCCGAAAGCGGCCAGTCGATAGGTGCCCGTGGTTCGTCCACCCACCGCGAAGGGCCGGCTCCAGCTCCGGCCGTCCCAATGGAGCAGGTTGATGCCGTCGGCCCGGGCGGCGGATGTGAAGGAGTCGAGGATCCAGGGGGAGTCATCCCGACCCACGGCGATGGTCCTGGGGGAGATGGAGGTTCCCCAAGCCCGTGTCTCCCAATGACCTTCCGCCTGCCGGGCCGAGGCGGTACCCGCTCCGAGGACCCAAGCCCACGCCAGGAGAAGGCTCCAATGCCGGAATCCAGTGTGCCGAAAAATCCCCGCCCCGATGCGCATCGCAGGACGCTCTCCATTCGCCCCGGATATGGCAATGTCGGCAGATGGCCTTCGTGCCAGTCCCTTGGGGTTGCCGCTCCTTGCGCCTGGCGGGTGAGACACGGATTTCCACCGATGGATACGGAATCGAGGGGGTTGCGGACGTTTTCCCCGTTCCCCCTCCCAAAGCGCGAGCGGACAAGCGCACTGCAGGACGCTGGTGCGACTTCCTAGGCGGCCATTCGATGGGGCCCGACAGGTCCGCCATGTCTTGGAGTGCGGCGGTCCTCCGCCGCCTTGGAAGGCGGCCTGGTATCCCCCCCCAAGATACCCGTCCCGAGACCCAGCCCCATTCCCCTTAAACCTTTCAACCTTTCAACCCTTCAACCCTTCAACCCTTCAACCCTTCAGAGCCTCCACCACCCCCATCACGGCCTTCGCGGGACGGTGAGCCGCTGGAAACCTCCGGCGTCGTTGTAGACCAACACGTCGATCCGGTTGGAGTGGACCTCGATGGAGTGGTTTCCCGGAGCGTCGAGCTCCAGGTCCGTTTTGAATTTCGCGTCCGCCGTCCGGGCTTCGGAATACGCCGCTGTGATGGCCTTCCGCACGGTTCCTGCGTCGATGTCTCCGTCGGAGTCTTCGAGCTCCTTCAGCGCCCACTCGATCCACTCGGCCCTCTGCCGCCGTTCGATGCGGTCGATCCAGCGGTTCTTCCTCTCGAGCACGGGAACCGTCGGACGCAGGAAGGACATGCCGGCGAACAACAACAGGCCGGTGCCGACGAGCATTCCGGCATGGCGCCCGAGGTGGCGTCCGGAACCGGGCCGGAGCCGGAGGAGGAGGGCGAGTCCGGTGAAGCCGAGGGCGAGCATCAACGCGCTCCAGTTGGCGGCGACGATCAGCGCGCCGCGGCGGCTCCAGACGATCCAGGACTTCTCGGAGGGCGACGCCCACCGGGGCTCGATGTCCCTCAGGAGACCCGGGCCGGTCAGGGTGCCTCGGAGATGGGTGAACCACGCGGTGCCCCCGGCGACGGCGGCGAGTCCGGGATGTCCGACGGGAAGGAGCCCTTGGGCGAAGTGGGGGTTCTCTTCTTCCGGCTCGAAGCGGAAGAGGCCGCCGCTGGACAGCGTCTCGAGGCCCGCGACCTCCGCGGTGCCCGGACCGAAGAGGTAGAGGTCGAGTTCCAGCGTGGGCGTCGCGGTGCCGGTGAGTCGCATCGGATAGACCGGCTTGGGCGTGGGGAAGGTGAACTTGAGCGGATGGACGGCCCGCACGTCGTCGCCGGTCAGGTCGTTGCGGAGTTGGGAGGCGACGAGCACGCCGCCGGACCGGAAGTGGTCGAAGAGGACCGGTTCGGCGTGGGCGGGGAGATCGAAGCCGCGCGCCGTGAGCCATTCCCGTACGGCCTTCGTGTCCGTGCCCCGGAGGACCGTCGTCTCGTACGCCCCCACCGATCTCCGATCCAGGATCTCCACAGACCGGGTGCCCGCCACGGAACCCCCGGCATGGGCCAAGGCGGGCAGCAGCATGCCGGCGAAGATCACGGATACCAGGAGCGCCAACAGGGCGGCCAAGGTCGATTCGACGCCGCGGCGGACACGTCCCACCATGAACGAGCCGAAACCCCAGACCCAGCAGGCGGCAAGGATGCCCAGCAGGTTGTGGAGGGCGAGGGCGCCACAGCCGGTGATGAAGATCGCCACCCAATCCGCCGTTTCCATGGAGCCGGTGGAGCGGAGGGTGACCAACAACCACAGCAGGCCGCCCCCGAGCAAACACCATCCCCACCAGGCGTCCGGATCATGGATCACCTTGGGCGCCGAGATTTGTACCAAGGTCGGGAAGAAGCCGGGAGTCACCGCTTCGATCCTCGGGACCGACGGCAAGGGGACGATCCAGGCGAAACGGTCGCCCTTTCCGACGAAGCGCGTTTCGATGACGAGACGTTCCTCGCCGTCCTCCCACGCCAGCACGGCGCGCTGGTCCGGCATCCGGACCTCCTGCGCCACCGCCGCCTTCTTCAGGACCACTCCGTCCGCCGACAGGCGCAGGCAGGCCCAGGAGAGGACGAGAATCCCGAGTAGAAGGTTCCGGAGCCTTGTGGGGAGCATGGAGTGGGTCGGGGTTGAGCGGTTCACATCACGGCCGCATCGGGACGCCGAACCGCTGGAACCCGCCGCGTCTGTCGAACACGAGGACGCTGATCCGATTGGTCCCGACCTCGATCGTATGTTGGCCCGGTGCGTCGAGTTCCCGGATCGTATCGGATTCGGCATCCCGGCCGAGGGCTTCCGCGGTCGCCTTCCGCACCGCCTCGGCGTCGATCGGCGTGCTCCGGGTCTTCAGCACCTCCAAGGCGCTTCCGATCCGCTCGAACCGAATCCAATCCTCCATCTGCTCGACCTTCCGGGACTTCTTCGGGATTACCGGCACGGTCGGGCGGAGGAATGTCAAGCCGCAGAGCATGATGGCGCTCGCGATGGCAATGGCCCTGGCGGCGGAAGCCAGTTGTGGGGTGGACGAGGGGTTGGATCGCAGCCTGAGCGCCAACACGGCGAACGCGGCGGCGGCTCCAAAGGAGGTCCAGTTGACTGCTGCGACCGCCGCCCCTCGTCGGCTCCAGACGATCCACCGTTGGTCCACCGGTTCCGTCCACCGGGGCTCCATGTCGTGGAGCAGGGACCCACCTGTCAGCGTTCCCCGAAGATGGGTGAACCACGGGGCTCCGCCGACCATGGAGGCGAGTCCCGGATGCCCCACGGGAAAGACGTCCTCCATGTCGGTGGGCCAGTTGGATTCCGGGTTGAATCGGAAGGTGCCGATGCTGGAAAGCCGATCCAGCGCGTCGATCTCCGCGGTGCCCGGACCGAAGACGTAGAGGTCGAGTTCCAGCTTCGGCGTCGCGGTGCCGGTGAGTCGCATCGGATAGACCGGCTTGGGCGTGGGGAAGGTGAACTTCAGTGGATGGACGGCCCGCACGGCGTCGCCGGGCAGGTCGTTTCGGAGCTGCGAGGCGACGACGACGCCACCGGACCGAAAATGGTCGCCAAGGACCGGTTCCGCGCCTGCGGGCAGTGAAAACCCCCGGGCTTCGAGCCATTCACGGACCGCCTGCGTATTGGTGCCACGCAGGACCGCGGTCTCGAAAATCCCCACCGTGGACGACTCCACGACTTCGACTTCCCCGGCGGGCACGGATTCCTGGCTCCCAGATGTCCCTGCTGGAATGGGAATCATCCCGGAAATCATCCAGGCCAGCAGCAGGATGAGATAGACTTGGCCGCCCCGCCGGATCCTGGAGGTGATCAAGCCACCGAAGCCCCACAGCAAGACAGCCGTCATGGCGCCCACGGTCCCCGGCATTCCCAAGGCTCCGATTCCAAGGCTGAACACCGCCACCCAGTCCGCCCGGGTCGTGGAACCCGTCCGGCGGACGGTCGTCACGAGCCAGAACAGGGCTCCCAGGAACCAACACGATCCCCACCAGGCGGCCGGATCATGGATGACCTTGGGAGCGGAGAGCCGGGTCAGGGTCGGGAAGAAGCCGGGAGTCACCGCTTCGATCCTCGGGACCGAGGGCAAGGGGACGATCCAGGCGAAACGGTCGCCCCTTCCGGCGAAGCGGGTCTCGATGACGAGCCGTTCCTCACCGTCCTCCCACGCCAGCGCGGCCCGCTGGTCGGGCATCCGGACCTCCTGCGCCTCCGCCTCCATCTCCTTCTTCAGGACCACGCCGTCCGCCGCCAAGCTCAGTCCGGCCCAGGCCATGATGAGCAACCCTGGCAGAAGGTTCTGGAGCCTTGTGGGGTGCATGGCGTTGAAGCGTTGAAGCGTTGAAGCGTTGAAGCGTTGAAGCGTTGAAGCGTTGAAGCGTTGAAGCGTTGAAGCGTTGAAGCGTTGAA
>JAIXUV010000151.1 GCA_027483345.1 Verrucomicrobiales bacterium
CGACCGTCAGGTCTACAACGCCACCCTCGACAACTCCAATCCCGGCAGCATCGAGGTCACCGTCCCGGTCGTCTTCCCGGCCAACGTCACCACCCTGGTCAACGCCTGGACCGTGCCGGGCCAGTAGGAAGCCGGAGAAGCCTCACGCAAAACCGCCGAGGCGCAAAAGGAGGGGCCACGGAGACACAGAGGGCACGGACGAGGACGCCCCGCCTTCCGGAAGTGGCCAAGCCCTCCAGGGTGGGGTTCCGGGATCCTAGGGAAGACGGTCGGCAGACCGCGCACCGCAGCTCCACAACGGACCACGGACCACAGACCACGGACAAGAACGTCACTTCGCCATCGGCCATCCCGCCGCGGCCAGGGCCTTGTACCCGCCGATGAGCGACCGGACGTTCGTGTAGCCCATCTTCTGCGCCGCGTCGCACGTGAGCGCGCTGCGGAAGCCGCCGCCGCAGTACATCACGATCTCCGCGTCCTTGTCCGGATAACGGCCTTCCAGGTCCCGCTCCAGGATGCCCTTTCCGAGATGGGCTGCCTCGACCGCATGTCCCGCCGCCCATTCGCTCTCCTCGCGGACGTCGATCAGGATCAGCTTCGGATTGGCCGCCAATCGGGCCCGGAGGTCCTCGAGGGTGACCTCCTGGATCCGTGACTTGGCGTCGTCGACAAGGGCGAGGAATCCCGGTGCGTGTTGCATGGAGCGAGCATGCCCCGTCGCCTGGGGTCACGGAAGCGTCAACATCCGGACCGCCAGCCGGTCCCGGCTCCGCGACAAACGGGCTTCACCAACGGATCTCGACCGACTGCGCCTCGCCGGGTCTCAGCAGGAGCCGGCCTTCGGACTCGTCCAGGCTCCATGAGTCGCCCTTCGCCGACTTGCCGTCGAACAGCACCTTCAGTCGCTTCCGGGCATTTCCCAGGTCGCGGAACCCGGTCACCAACACCTGTCCTCCTCCCCGCGGCCATAGCGCCACACGGAACCTCAACACCGCGTCCTTGCCATCCCTTCCCTCGCCCCCACGCGCCTTCTCAGCCACGTCGGCCACCACGCCGGGCGCATGGATGAATCCGTCGAATCCCGGCCGGGGCACCGACAGCTGCACCGGCGGACCGCCATAGTGCCGGATGGCCCCGGGCAACAGGGTGCCGGGATTGATCGGCACCGGATTCCGGAAACGGGCACGGAGGTCGAAGCTGTCCGGCAGCAGCCCCTGGTTCGCCGGCTCGCTCGCCGGATGCACCTGCTGGATGCCCGACGCCGCGATGCCGTCCGCAAGCCGGTTCCACAAGGATGGATCGTCGTATCGCGCGAGATGTCGAAGCGCCTCCGCATAGACCAGCCCGCACCACTGCACCGGAAGGCCGATCCAGTTGGGGGCGACGAACTGGGTGGCCCCGAAGACGGGGATCGTGGCGTACAGTCCCACCGGCCCTGGGACCGGTCGGACGAGGTACACGAAGGGAACACCGGTCCAAGCCCAATGCCGTGCGTCGTCGAGATGCGAACGGTCTCCAGTCAGCTCGTAGGCCAACAGGTACGCCTCGCAGAGCTGGGCGCTGGCGAGGATGTCGGGCGTGTGCAACGGCACCTCCCAGGTCTGTGCGCCGCGAGGAACACCGCCGCTCCAACGACGGAGCCCGGCCAACAGCCGCAGGCCGTCGGCCCGCAGGCCGATGTCGCCGGTGAGCGCCGCGGCCCGCAACACCTGCAGCGTCGGTTCGCCCGCCAATCCGTTGGCCTCCCGTTCCCAATGGGTCCGACCGAGGTCGGTTCCTCCCGCAGGCGCCAAATACGGGAAACGCACTTCCGCTCCCGCACGCCGCACGATCCCCATCGCCTGTTCCCGGATGGCACGGAGCTGCCCAGACACGTCCCCACGGACCAGTGCCGGCAACAGCCATCGCACGTGTCCCACCTGTTGGCCCGGGGAGTCCGGACGGACTTCCGCGTACGCCTCCGCGGCCGCGCGCTCGAGCCGGTTGCTCCACGTCACGTCGCCGACCCATGGGGCCAGCCAGTCCATCCACAGCGCCGCGTCCACCGCCGGCGAGGCGCCGAAGCCCGGTCCGATCGCATGACGGAATCGCGATCCGTCTCGGATTCCCGAGTCGAGCCATCCCGCTGCCTGCAGACGCAGGAACGCCTCGCGTTCGATCCCCGTCTCCGGCGCCGACGGCAGCGCCTTGGCCCCGACCCAACCCTGGATCGCAGGGACGACGTTGGTGCCGGGCCCGCCCCGCAGCACCGCCACGAATTCCACCGGCCGCCCCGGCTCCATCCGCAGCGGACCGTACGGCATCAGCGCTCCGTCCGGCCGGGAGATGCCGTCGCTGCCCGGCGCGATGATGCCGAGCAGGTGGCCGCCGGAGCGGAAGACCCGGTCGGGCGTGTCGAAAAGCGCTGCCACGTCCACAGAAGGACTCCAGTCGAGCGAGAGCCAGCGGCTGTCCGCCGACAACGCCATCATCGGCTGGGTCAGCTTCGCCGTGTCCGGCACCCGTCGGAGCGCCGCCGGGCCAATCAGATCCCGTTCCGAACTCGACTCCTCGTTCTCCAGGTATTCCAGGCCCGGCAACAGGGCCTGGTGCTTGTTGGTGCCGAAGGAACCGATCCCGGCCAGCAACACGGTTCCCGGCAGGAAGACCAGGTCGCGTGGCCGGTCGACCGTCACCGCGGTGCGGATCCGCAGTCCCGAACCGGCGGGTTCAACCCGGCGCGTCCAACGCCAGCGTGCCCCGTCGGGATCGGTGTCGACCGTCTCGAACCGCAGCGAAGCACCCTGCGCGGAGAACAGCGGAGCACCGGTGCCCGGACGAAACCACACCTGCCGTCCATCGAGGAGGTAGCCCACCGGGATGTCGGGTCCGGATACCGCAAACGGCCGGCCCTGAACCTCCACCGAGAACACCGCGAAACGGTCGCGGTCCTGGAGGAACCGCAGGCCCGGCCCCGAAACGGTGGCGACCCGGGTTGAAACTTCCGGAGCCCGGAACTCCGGCCAGTCGGGTTCCGGCATCAGCCGACGCTCCTCGAACCACAGCCGCTCCAACACCGTCGTGTCCCCGGCCCCACCCGGCGGATCGAATCGCAGGCGAAGCTTTCCTGAAACGGCCGGGATCGGGACCCGGGCCTCGAAGACGTTGGTGGTCGGTACCAGGAAGCGGATCGAGTCCGCCTCCGAGGCGCCCCGCTCGAACCAGAACACCTGGGCCCAGCCGACCCGCGTGGACTTCAGCCGGAGCCGCAGCCACAGGGGACCGTTGGTCCCGAACTCGACCACCGGTCCCTGGATGTACGGATCCTCTCCCGAGGAACGCACCACCAGTCCTTCCGGCGTGGGCTGCACCGTCGCGTCATGGAGCGCCGTCCAACGGCCACCCGCGGCGACGTCCCGAAGCCCGAGATCCGGCATTGCGGCGTGGGCTCCGAGCAGCAGGACGAAAACGCAGGGTATCCACGACCGGAAGAACCGGGCAGGCGGTCGGAGAAGTCGGGACATGGGACGAACCGACGCTGGGCGTGACGCGATGTTCAAGCGGTTATGGGGGCGGCCACCCCGGGGCGCCCCGCCGGAAGCCGCACCTCGAACAACGCGCCACCTCCGGGATTGTCGGACACCGAGACGCTCCCGCCGTGCGCCTCGACCACCGCCTTCACGACGCTCAGGCCGAGACCGAGTCCCCGCTGACCCCGGCTGCGGTCGCCACGGTAGAGGCGCGTCCAGACCTTCGCCTGCTCCTCCACCGGAACCCCGGGCCCCGAATCCCGAACCTGGACCACGGGGACGTTGCCGTCCTTCCGGACCTCGACGCACACCCGACCGCCCTGCGGCGTGTACTTGATGGCGTTGTCAAGCAGGTTGGCCACGACCTGCCGCAGGCGCACCGGATCGACCTCGGCCACCACCGGCTCCGACGCCTCGACCCGCAACGAGATCGCCTTCTCCTCGGCCGTCATCGTGTAGGCGTCGGCCAGCTCCGAAGCCATGCGCGCGATGTCGGTCGGCCGCCGCTGCAGGCGCATCAGGCCGGCCTCGGCCTCGGTCACGTCGAGCAGCGCGTTCAACAGCTGCAACACCCGTTCGCTCTCCTCGACGCAGTCGGCCAGCGCCTCGCGGGCCGCGGCGGGATCCGCCCCGAGCAACGCGATCTCCGCCGCGCCCCGCATGCGCGTCAGCGGCGTCCGGAGGTCGTGCGCGGCGTTGTCCAACGACTCCCGCATCGCCCGGATCAATCCGGCGTTCCGCTCCAACACCGAGTTGAAGAGGCCGGCCAGCGCTTCCAGGTCGTCCTCCTTTCCACGGACCGGAACCCGCGCGTCGAGGTCGCCCGTGGCGATGATGCGCCGGGCCGTCTCCGCCATCTCCCGGACCGGCCGCAGGGCGCGGTCGGCGAGGAAGGATCCGACCGCCAACGAAGCCACCACCATGCCGGCGCCGGCCACGAGGAAGCTCTTCCGGAACGGCGCGAGGACCGTCTCGCGGTTGTTGGTCACGCGTCCGACCTGGAGCAGTGTCCCGTCCGGCTGCATCGCCGAAGCGATGGCGATCTCCTCCTCCGCACCCTTCGGTATCCGGACCACCTCCACCGGACGCGTGAAGCCCATCCAGTCCCGCTCATAGCCGCGGATCTCCACCCAGGCGTCCGGGACCGACGCGAACGAGACGACGTTCCCGCGCCCCAGCAGCCGCAGGAACAGCGGGGTTCCGCCGGAACTCCCCTTCTCCCGCTCCACTGCGGCCTGGAGCGCACGGACACCGCCCGCCTGGTAGAGCGTCCCATACTCCTTCAGCCGCGAGGCGAGGATCTCCGCGTCCTTCTGCGCCAGCGCCCGCGACAGGAGCAGGTAGGCCACCCCGAAGAGCACCGCCACCGAGACGGCGAAGATCGTCGCGTACCACAGGCTCAGGCGGTGCCCGAGCCGGATGAAGGGGGCGCGCGGGGACATGGACGTCTCGCGGAAGCGGGATCGACCTCAGGCCGCGAAGACGCGCCGGAGGTACTCGACGGACCGACCGTGGTTCTCCACCGCGCCGCGGGTGATCCGCGTTCCCTGTTCCAACGCCAACTCGACGGAGAAGCGCCGCGGAATCCCCCGCTCGCGGGCGAATCGGGCGATCTCGCCGTAGTCGATGTCACCGCTGTCGAGATCCTCCCACCAGACCCCTTCCCGGCTCTGGCGCAGATGCCACGACACGACCCGGCCGCCGTATTGCCGGAGGGCGTCCATCGGGGCCACGCCGCCGCGGTACATCCAGTGGGTGTCGATGCAGAAGTCCACCTGTCCCGCCTCGGTCATGGCGAAGTTGTGATGGAACTCGCGCGCTTCGTTCCGCAGTTCCGGGGTGTGGTGGTGCAGGCCGAGGCGGAGTCCCAGCGCCCCCAGTTCCTTGCCCAATCGCGCCAGGGCGCGTCCCTGGGTGACCAACTCCGCCGCGGTCTTGTCGCGGCCGATCGGATCGGGGTTGCAGACGATCACCTCGAAGCCGGCCTTGGCGCAGACCGCTCCAGCCCGCACGAGCGCGTCCACCGTGGCCCCGGACCGGTCGTCGTGGAACGCGCCGCCGGTGTAGAGGCTCACCGGACGCAGGCCCTTCGACTTCAGACGTTCCGCGAAGGCCGCGTTGGCGTCCGGGTTCGCGCTGTCCACCGAACCCTCGGCGTAGTCGCAACCCATGTCGCGCAGCGCGGAGAACACCTCGTCCAGGTGCGCACCGAGGTCCTTCTTCTCGCGGTCGTAGTACTGCCCCCAGCCGTAGAGCTGGCTGCCGATGCGCGTCGGCGCGGCCGGTACGGGATCCGCGGCGGTGGCGGTCATCGAACCGCCCAGGAAGAGGGACGGAACCAAAGCAACGGCCGGGACGGTGGCGGCGGTCCGCTGGAGGAACTGACGTCGGGAGAACGGCTGCATGGCCCCATCCAACCGCCCGGCCGCACGGATTCCAAGCGGGGAGGAGGGGTGGGGTGGTTGAAAGGTTGAAAGGTTGAAAGGTTGAAAGGTTGAAAGGTTGAAAGGTTGAAAGGGGGAACTGGGAATCGGTGAAAAGTGTAAAGCCGCGCTAGGGTCTGCTGCTCCTTCGGGGTCCGTCGGGGGCAAGCCGGAGTGGCGTTAAGCAAAGCGGTTAGCTTTGCCTCGCCCGAGTAGCGTTTGCCATGCAAGGCCACATAAAGAACTCTCAGCAGCAACCAGTCGAAGGTAAGAACCACGATTATGGACACCGCCACTTCATTCGAAGCCAAGCCTCGGTTTGAAGAGCTTCCAAACCAGGTGGGGCATGTTGAGGAGATCGTGCCGGTTGGAAGCGAACGCCGGGAGCAGGCCCGCAAAGCGGTGGACGCCCTGATCAGCCTGCAACTCAGGACGGGGCTAGCTTCCCATGGCCACGCTGTGCTTTCTGACCTGGAGGTCCGTTCCGCCATTGAGGAAGGCCGCCGCTCCAGGACTGCCTGACTCAGACCTTGGACTGAGTGTCTACGATGCGGCCTATGTAGAGCTCGCCTTGCGACTGAAGCTGCCACTCGCAAGCAAGGACGTTCCCTTGCGGGAGGCGGCCCGGAAGCGCCGCGTGACGGTCCTTCCCCGCGGTTAGCCGAACTCCGGCCACAAGGCCCCTCACGTGAAGTCGGGAAGCCGTGAGTCCGTGAGCGGAAATGAGGGAGACTCGGGTTCCGCGAAGCGAAGCCGATCGCCGGGAGATGGTAGCCACTTCAGCTCCCGATCCCCTTCCCCATTGGCGCCTTCGAGTCTTGGCGTGAGTCCCCCTCGCTCCCGTTGGATCAAACCAGTCTCCACCGCCACACACGGCCGTCTTCCGGGTGGTCGACGCTGCCGAGCCATTCGAAGCCAAGCTTCCGCAGGATCCGGGGAGAGGGCCCTTCCGCCGGCAGCGTGTGGGCCACGACCTCGAGTGCCGGATCCGTGCGCCGGGCGATGTCCGCCAGCAGCGCAGCGGTGCGGCCGGCGTGGCCCCGCCCTTCGAGCTCCGGCCGCGTGTAGTATGCCAACTCGACGGATCCATCCACCGGCGGTCCGGTGAAGCCGCCGAGCCCGACCGGAACGTCCCCGTCCATCGCCACGTATCCCACCCACGGCGGTCGGAAGCCCTTCTTCCAATAGAGTCCCGCCCCGGCCTGGCAGCCGCCCGCGATGTCCTCGGGGAGCGTTCCCAACGGTTCCACCGGATTCCCGGCCACATCGCAGGCAACCAGACGGAACCGACGTTGCGCGGCCGCGGCGACCACGGACGCCACCGCGTCCGGCCCGCGGGATTCCACCGACCGTTCCCCGCCTTCCAGCCCGTGGAAGAGCACCCACACCGCGAAGTCGTCGCTGAAGTCCTCGAACCGGTGGACCTGTCCGGCGGGAACGAAAAGGAAGTCACCTGGGCCGACCGGCCGCGAGCCGCTTCCGTCGAAGAAGAGTCCCGTGCCACGCACCACGACGTAGGATTCGTCGCGCCGATGCGGTTGCTGGGGGTCGCGGCCTCGCGGTTGGTAGAGTTCCACCTCCAGTGAGCCATGACGGAACACCGGAACGGCGAGGTTGCCGGCCGGAGGCGGTCCGAGTCCGAGCGCGGAGTCCCGACCGATCTGGAAGCAACGGCTGACAACGTTCACCGAGGCAGACTGCAACGGTTCCCCCGTCCTTGGCCACGATTTCGAATCGGCTGGAGCGGATCAGGGTTCGGACGGTTCCTTCTCGCGGAGGTGACCCGGCGTCCAGTTCATCCAAGGAACCTGGATCATCGGCTGGTTCCACCAACCGCGTCCGGGCGCCCCGCCTCCGCCGCCCGAGTACCGGAGGAACTCGGAGACGAGGATCATCACGCCGAGCAGTATCCAGACGCCGAAGGTGAGGGTCCGCGCGGTGAAGCGGCCGGATCGGGTTCCCAACCACGCGGCGGCGCGGCGCCAACGCGGGCGTTCAACGACCGGACGCGGGGTGATCAGGTCCAGGCGTCGCAGGGCCTGCCACTCGGACTCCTCGAGGTCCTCCTCGCCGATCGCGCCGCTGCGGACCCCTTCCAGGATGGTCCCGGCGTAGAGGCGTCCGGCAAGGATGCGCACCCCGACGAACACCGGGAACAGCACGAGCGCCCATCGGAAGTGGTAGCGCCGCAGCACCTCCAACGCCTGTTCCCGCGAAGGCGAGGCCGATTCGCGCAGTTCGGCGGGAACCGGTTCACCGGCCTTCTCCAGTTTCAGGATCCGGGACTCCGCCATCTGCGGGAAGAACCCGGGAAGGGTTTTCGCAACCAATGCCACTCCGCCCGCCGCGGTGATCATCAGGGCCAACGCCGTGGAGGCCGCCCAGCGTCGCGCGCCCCATCTCCACAGCCGCCGCCATTGCAGCACGGTCCGGAAGCGGCCGGTCACCGCCAGTCGGGTCACCGCCAACGGGAGGACCAACATGCCGAGCGAGAACAGCAACAGCCCGAAGACGAAGACCGACGGACCGAAGATCGCGTTCTCGTAGCCTTTGTTGAACGAATTCTGCCAGCCCGCATACCACGAAACCGACCAGAGCAGCTCACCGGGCCCGACCAACAGGAACATCCCGACGGCGGCCATCACGCCGGAGAACAGGTTGGAGGCGAGACCGCCGAGCAGCCGACGCGGAATGGCCCGCAGTCCGACGGGCCCTTCCACCCGGCGACCGAGGATCCAGTTCGGCGAACGGACCAGGTCCGCGGTGGCGGAGTCCTCGGCGCAGAACCGCTCGAAGCCGAGGGACTCGTGCGAGGAGGGACGTCGACGCCACCAGGCATGGAGCACGGAACGCCGGACCAACTTCTGGGTCCATCCCAGCACCACGAGGGCGCCCGGAAGGGTCTGGACCAGCAACGCACCCATCAGGAGATGCCAGACGCGGCGGGCCCACCGGATCAGCGTCGAGAAACGCGGCGGGCTGGGTTCCAAAATCGGCGCCGAGGTGGCTTCCGCCTGGGAAACCGGATTCATGCGAACACCTCCTCCAGGGCCTGGCCTTCCGCGTGGAGGGTCGGGAAACGCATCAACCGCCCGATGGTGGCGGCGACCTGGATCTGGCTGACGGTCCGGTCAACGACCTTGCCGCGCGGGATCCCGGTGCCGAAGACGAGGGCGAAGATCTCGTGGGAGGAGCGGGAGTTGAAGTGGTGCTGGCAGGGAACCGGGTTGTACGGGTTGTCGTCGCGCCCGCAGTCCGGCACCACGACGAACACCGTGTTGTCGCGGTAGGCGGGATCGGCCTCGATCAGGGTGACCAATCGCTGGATCTCGTGGTCCATGATGGCCAGGGCCCGCGTGTAGTGGTCGAGGTAGCCCCAGTGCACGTAGTCGCAGTCCTGGTAGTTGATCATCATCAGGCGCGGCCGGAGTTCCTTCACCGCGCGGAGCGCCAACTCGGTGAGCAACCGGTCGCCCCGCGGATTGACCAGCCCCGTCTCGCCGTAGTGTTCCCGCCACCGTTCCCAGAAGGACTCGATCGCCACGCCCTGGCCCGCCTCGGGATCGGCGCGGTAGTCCAGGGAGCGCAGTTCCCGCAGGTCTTTCTCCTTCTTGGCCCGCTCCTTCTCCGGCACCGCACCCGTCGCCAACTGGCGCGCCAGCAGCCAGGTCTTGAACCGGCGCAGGCTCAACGTCTGGGAGCGGTACCGCACGCCGAACTGGTGGTGGTTGCTGAAGTTGTAGAACTCCTCGTCGCCACGGTCCTCACCGTTGATCAGCAACGCCTGGTGGTCGGGCACGTCGTAGGCCTCGCGCAGGTACTCAAACAGGGTCGGCACCCTCGCCTCGAACCGCGCGCCGAGGAACTTGTGCTCCGTGTCCGCCCGCGTCTCCGCCACGTCCCGGTAGCGGTCGAAGACCCCGGTCAGCAGGTGCAGCGTCCCCTCGCCATGGCTGGTCTGGAGATCGCGGAACTGGTCGATCTCCATCCGCGGATACAGCACGCCGCGCGGGACGAGGTCGCGGAGGAGGAACGGGGTGTGGGTGTGCTTCGGATCCAGCGTCTCGCGCCGCCGGGCGCCTCCGCCGAAACGGATCAGGACGACGTTCGGGCCGCGGTAGTCCCGCGGTTCGGACCCCAGGATGGGCAGGCACCCCAACCCCGCGGCGGCCAGGGCGGAACCGGTGACGAACTCCCGACGGGAAAATCTTGCGACGTTTTTCATGGCTGGATCCCCGACGAACACCCCGATCCAAGACGCAGGTTTCAAGGCAGGTCAACCCGCGGTCCGCCGTCGATCGCGGAACCGGAATCGAGGCGTCTTCCTCCTGGTGGCGTTTCGGGGCTGAAGGTGGGGCGGGACTGAGGCTTCCGCAACGCCACCGCGCTCGCCAGCCCCGCTCGCCGCTTCGTTGCCTCTTCGACACAGGCCCGACATGAGGCTCTTGGAGGCTCGTCGGATGCAGCGCTGGCTCTTGCTCCTGATTCTCCTGACGCGGTCCGTGGCCCAGATTCCGGGTCCTGACAATTCCTCCACACTGCTTCCCAGCGGTTGGCGCATCAGCCCGGTGGGCCGCCACCTGTCCACCCCGGATTACGTGCTGAGATTGACCCCCTCTCCGGACGGCAAGGTTCTGGTTGGACTGCACAGCGGTTTCAATCCGCACGGGATCGTCGTGGCCAAGCCCGACGGCTCGGAAATCGTCCAGAGGATCCCCCTGCGTTCGGCGTGGATGGGTCTGGCGTGGAGTCCGGACGGCACCCGCCTCTACGTGTCGGGCGGCAACGCCAACGGCGGCAAGAAGCCCGAGATCGCGCCGGTCTATGAACTGGAATACCGGAACGGCCTCCTGACCACCGGCCCGACCCGGCGCTTCACCAACGGCCTCGCCGCCAACAAGGTCTACTGGTCCGGTCTGGCGCACCACCCTTCCAAGCCCATCCTCTACGCCGCCAACCGCGGCACCGAGGCCGAACCCGGCCAGGTGTTCGCCTTCGACACCCGCGACGGCCGCGTCCTCGGCGTCGTCACCGTCGAGGTCACTCCGTACGACCTCGAACTCAGCCCCGACGGCGCCACGCTCTTCGTCTCCAACTGGTCCAGCCAGTCCGTGAGCGTCGTCTCCACCGAAGACCTCCAGGTCCGCAACACCATCCGCGTGGGCGACAACCCGAACGACATCGTGCTGTCGAAGGACCGCCGCCTCTTCGTCGCCTGCGGCAACGGGAACTCCGTGTACGTGGTCGACACCACGGAGATGCGCGCCGTCGAGACGATCCGCACCTCCCTCACTCCCGGGGCCCCGGTCGGCTCCACTCCCAACGCCCTCGCCCTCGACAAGGACGGCCGGATGCTCTTCGTCGCCAACGCCGACAACCACAACGTCGCCGTCGTCCACGTCGGCGCCCTCGAGGAAAGCCACGTCCTCGGCTTCATCCCGACCGCCTGGTATCCGTCGTCCCTCTCGCTCTCCAAGGACGGTCGTTCCCTCTTCATCGGTTCCAGCAAGGGGCTCGGCGGCTACTCCGACGAGCGCGGTCCGCACTCGCCGATCCGCAACGACGGCGGCAAGGCCGGGTTTGGATCCGTGAAGTCCCTGCAGAAGGGAAGCCTCTCCGTCGTCCCGCTCCGCGACCTGAAGAAGAAGATCAAGGACTACACCCGCCAGGTGGTCGCCAACACCCCCTACCGCGATTCCCTGCTCGCCGCCGCCAAGCCTCCCGCGGTGCTGCCCACCGTCCTGCCGTCGCGCGTCGGAGCCGGCTCCCCCATCAAGCACGTCATTTACATCATCAAGGAGAACCGGACCTACGACCAGGTGTTCGGCGACCTTCCCCAGGGCAATGGCGATCCGCGGCTGACTCTCTTCGGACGCAAGGTGACCCCGAACCAGCACCGCCTCGCCGAGGACTACATCCTGTTCGACAACCTCTACTGCGACGCGGAGGTCAGCGTCGACGGCCACTCCTGGTCCAACGCGGGCTACGCCACCGACTTCAACGAGAAGCTCTGGCCTCCCAACTACGGCGGCATCAGCAAGGCCGGCACGACGCGGGCGACCATCCCGTCCTCGGGATACCTCTGGGACAACGCGGCGCGGAAGGGCCTGACCTACCGTTCCTATGGCGAGTTCGCCGCGCGCACCAGCGAGGGCGGCCAGATGGAGGCGGCACAGGGAGTCGGCGGCCTGGTCGGGCACGTCAGCCCGAAGTTCCGCCTCGCCGGCATGCGCGACACCGACAACGTCCGCGCCTTCATCGAAGAGTTCAACCGGTACGAGACCAACTACGCCTCGAAGAACCCGAACCTCCGCCTTCCGAACTTCATCGTGATGAGCCTCGGCGAGGACCACACGCAGGGAACCCGGGCCGGGGTCCCGACTCCGGTGGCCGCCGTCGCCAACAACGACTGGGCGGTCGGTCAGCTGGTGGAACGGGTCTCCCACAGCCCCTACTGGCCCGAGACCGCGATCTTCGTCATCGAGGACGACGCCCAGGACGGTGCGGACCACGTCGACGCCCGGCGCACGACCGGCCTGGTGATCAGCCCCTACAGCCGTCGCGGCATCGTCGACAACACGCTCTACACCACGAGTTCCATGCTGCGGAGCATGGAGCTGCTGCTCGGGCTGCCCCCGATGACCCAACACGACGCCGCCGCCACCCCGATGTACCCGGCGTTCGGCGGGAAGTTCGACCCGACGCCCTTCACGCACCTGCCCCCGGAAGTCGACGTCAACGCCAAGAACACCCCGGCCTCCCCGGGTGCGGCGGAGTCCGCGCAGATGGACTTCTCCGACTACGACCTCATCCCGATGTTCGCGCTCAACGAGATCCTCTGGCGCAGCGTGAAGGGCGACTCGGTGCCGATGCCGCTGCCCGTGCGCAGCTTCCACATGCGTCCGTAGTCCGCTGAATGCGGGCCGTGGCCCTGCCGCCACGGCCCGCCCTTCCGACGGCTCGTCCCGTTGCCGGCCGTTTCACCGCAGAATCGCCCTCACGGCGACTTCGGTCTTGCAGTCGCTACAGTTGTCGCTGCATGCTGACTTCCGTCGCATGACTCCTCCACTGCCGGAACTCACCGAATCGGAATGGGCCGTCATCAAGGCGGTCTGGGAACTCGAGCCCTGCCCCGCTCCAACGGTCCAGGAACACCTCGCCGGAAGCCGGGACTGGTCGGTGTCCACGGTCCGGACGCTGATGGAACGGATGGCCGCCAAGGGGCTGCTCACCTCCGAGAAGCTCCGCAACCTCACCCTCTACCGCTCGGCCGTCTCGCGGCAGCAGGCCCAGCTCGGAGAGCTGCGCTACGCGCTCCGCAACGCCTTCGACGGCGCCCTCGCCCCGATGGTCCAGTGCCTCCTCGATTCGGAGCGCTTGGACACCGCCCAGCTCGACCAACTGGAGGCGCTGATCGCCGCCAAGCGCCGGACGGGACCCGCGAAGAAGGCCAACCAGAAGCCCTGAACCGATTCCCCGGAGCCTGGCCATGAACGACCACGTCCTCTCCTTCCTCAACGCCGTCGGCGCCGAAGCCGGCCTCGCCGCCCTCTGGATCACCCTCCAGGCCGCCGTCCTGGTGGGTGTGCTCCTGGTGGTGGACCGCCTGCTCCGCCACCGCATCCGGGCCGCGTTGCGCCACGGACTCTGGATGCTGGTCCTGCTCAAGTTCGTCCTCCCACCCGGCTTCCTGTCTCCGACGTCCCTGGCCTACTGGATCGCGCCCCGCTTCGCCGAACCGATCCGGGTCGTCTCGTTCACGGGAAGGCCCACCGTCGGCCCGTTCGCGGCATCGTCGACCGAAATCCCGGTTGGAGCGCTCACCGCCGGCTTCACCCCGGCTCCGGTCTCCCTGCAGCTTCCAGGGATCCTCGCGCTGGTCTGGCTGGCCGGCATCGGCGTCTGGACGACGGCCGTCCTGGTCCGGAACCGGCGGATCCAGAGGCTCGTCAGGGAATCCGAAGCGGCCCCGGAGACGCTTGTGCGACCGCTGGAGGAAGCCGCCGAGCGACTCCACATCGACAGGTTGCCGTCGATCCGCCTGACCCGGACCGCGCACAGTCCGGCACTCTTCGGGTTCTGCCATCCCGTGATCCTCCTTCCCCGGGAACTCCCCGACCGGATCGGGCCGGAGGCGCTCCGCCAAGTCCTACGGCATGAGCTGGTCCATCTGGCCCGACGGGACCTGTGGTTCCACGGATTCCAGGTCGCGGTCCAGGCACTCTGGTGGTGGAACCCGCTGGTCGGATTGGTGAACGCCCGGATCCGTGCGTTGCGCGAGGAGGCCGTGGACGAAGCGGTCATGCTGGAACCCGACTCGGAGTCCTATCCGTCCACGTTGGTTGCCGTGGCCCGCCATTGCGTGACGCTGTCCGGCCTCTCGCTGGCCCTGCTCTCCATCCTCGAGTCCCGGAGCCGGCTGGAGAAGCGCGTGCGCCGGTTGGTGGAGCAGCCATTGCCGCGCAGCGCCCGGATGGGTTGGACCGGATGGATCGCCGTGGTCCTCGCCGGCGCCCTCTTCGTCCCAATGGGCTTCGCGCGGCGGGTCGAAAGCCGACGCGCCAACATTTCGACGGAGCCCACCTCGGGGAACGGCACCGATCTTGGACTCGACTCCGCCGAGCCGGTGGACTGGCGTGCGCTTGGGCAAGACCTGAAACCCCAGGTCCTGGTCAACGGGATCTCTCCCATCAGCCGGAGCGGCAGCGGCGCCGCCTTCAACAAGGAGTACACAGCACTCCTGGAGCTCCGGAAACGCTACAAGGACAGCCATCCGAAGGTCCGCGAACAGCTTCGGAAGACCTACCAACTCTGGCGGGAATCAGCGGGAGAAGCGTCCGAGCCTTCGGAGACCGACGACGACCTGATGCAGAAGGCGTCCGAGTGGTTCGAAGGACATGAAGGAATGTTCCGAAGGCATGAAAGGCAAGGGCTGAAGCACGATCCAGGAGCAACCTCGGCGGGTGCCACACCTGCGTCTCCCGTCACATCCTCCACGAACGACGACATCTCCTCCGAACAGCTTGCTTCGAAGCAACAGGTTCCCCTCCAGGTCCGCGCTTTCTCCGTCGACCCCAGGGCGATGGCCATGGCGCTGGGAGAGTCTCTCGGCCGGCAGATCTCACCGAATGACACAGCCTCAATCGTGGAGGGGTTGAAGTTGTACCTGAACCGGCTAGGGCTGCCCATTCCCACTGCCGCCGAGCCATTGGCAGGAACCACGGAATTCCCGGAGCAGAGGCGCCCGGTGTTGTACCTCAACGGTCAGGGAAAGCTGTTCGTGCGAGCCACGCAGGACGTCCTCGATGCCATGGACCCGGCCCTTCTGGTCCTGAACATGCGGCCGGCTCAGATCGAGTTGGCGACGAAGTGGATCGATGTTCTGCCGGATCATCTTTCCAAGTTTGCCCGAGTCGGAGCCGAAAGCGGGTCCACTTCGAACCTCACCGCGGAGAAGACACGAAACCTGCTGGGCGGAATCGAGTCGGCCGGCGGTACCGAAATCCTGACGGCGCCAAGGGTCACAACCCTTTCCGGTCGGGATGCCGAGGTCTCCGTCCAGGATGCCAAGACGGTGGTCACCTGGAAATCCCCGGCCCGCGACGGCGTCCCGGAGACCATCCAGTCCACTCCGCTCCTCACCGGCCCGAAGATCCGCCTGACGGCTTGGGTCGATGGGGTCAATACGAACGCGATCAAACTCCATGCCGCTGCGGAAGTGGTCGAGTTCCTTGGCTATCTGGACAACCCGGAGAAGGCACCGCTGCCCCAGATCCGAGCCAAACATGCAACGGCACTCGCCCATGTTTGGGACGGCCAGAGCGTCCTATTGAGCCTCGGCCTCGTCACCAACAAGGTCTCCACGAAGGACAGTGTTCCCGGCCTCGGCGACCTTCCTTTGGTCGGTCGGTTGTTCCGCAAGGAGGCCAGCCACACGGAAGTCCGCCATCGCCTCGTTCTCATCACCCCGACCCTGATCGACGCGGCCGGAAGTCGTTTGAACGACCCGCAGAACCTGCCCTTCGATCCGGCCACCTTCCCGCCGGAGAAGTGACCGGGCATCCGTTCGACACGGATTTCACGGAGGGAGTTGCTGCCAAGGCCTCCCGCTTCGCGACCCGCAACCCCGGCCCCTTCCCTCCGGGAGAATCCGTGAAATCCGTGTCTCCCCCACACGCCAGCCCGGCAGTTTCGTCCCGCCGGATTCCCGGCAATTCCTGCCAGCCCGACCATTCCGGGCCGCCCGAAGCACCTGCATCCCGCTGATTCCCAGCGGTTTCATGGTCTGGCATCCGGTTGGCTTCCATCAGGACGGCCCACCGTGTCCCGCCCCCGGGATCGGGAGGCCGCCTGCCGATGCCGACCCTTGGACGCCGATTCCTCCTGACCTGCTCCGCCCCCAACGGAGCCGGTAGCCCCACGGCGTCCTCGGGTCGGCTCGGCCACGCCCTTTCCCCTTCCAACGCGACCCCAGCCAACGCCTACCAGCCGTGAAGATCCGCGTCGTCGACTCCATCGAGGAACTCAAACGCCACTTCGGTCTGCCCTGCGACGGCGAACTGCTCGAGCCGGACCTGGACGTCGTGGAGAACGACACCGAGGTGAACGGCCGCAAGCGCCGGGACGCAGAAGTGCTCTGCACCCTCGCCGCGAACGCCATCCACAACGTGCTCGAACTGGGCACCTCCCACGGCCGCGGCGCGTTCAAGCTGGCCTCCAACCTCTCGCACGGCCTCGTCTGCCACACCGTCAACATCCTGCCGGAACAGCACGACGCCTCGGGCGGCAAGATGGTCACCCACCTGATCGACAAGGACGCCATCGGCTCCTACTACCGCGAACGGGGCCTGAAGAACGTCGAACAGCTCTACGCCAACACCGCCCGTTGGGAGATCCCCGCACACATCCGGAAACTCGGGATGGTCTTCGTCGACGCCGCCCACGACGAGGAGAACGTCTACCTCGACTCGAAGCTGGTCTGGGACCGCATCGCGCCGGGCGGATTCATCGTCTGGCACGACTTCTCGCAGTTCTCGCGCCGGTTCGACTGGATCGACGCCTCGATGCGCGGCGTGGAGCGCTTCCTGCGCGACCAGGGCCTGATCGACCTGGAGGTGGTGAACCTCCGCCACTCCTGGTGCGGCGTCCTCCGCAAGCCCCAGGCCGTACCGGCCCGCAAGCCCGCCCCAGCCCCGGTCGCCGCGCTGCAGCATCCGACCCGCTTCGACATCGGCGCCACCCTCGCGGCGGCCCGCGCGGCGGCGCCGGTCCCCTTCTCCGCCCCGGCCCCGGCGGCCGCGGCGACGAACCCGGCCTACGGCATCCCGGCGGGGATCGACACCCGGAAGCTCCGCTACGCCATCGTCTATCCCTACAGCTCCGAGGCCCGCCGCCTCGAGGAGGAGACCTTCGCGGCCAACGTCCGGGCACTGGGCTTCGACGTCGAGACCATCGGCCTGCCGTGTCCCGGCGGCTGGTGGCACTTCCCAAAGCTGGACGAGAAGTGGCGGACCCGCTCGGCCGACCTGATGACCATGTACACGCAGCTGGAGGAACGGCTGCGCTCCAAGGACGTCCTCATCTCCTCCGGCGGCCCGATGCTTCACCCGGAGTTCGTCCGGACGCTCTCCACCTTCAACGTGTGGGTCTGCTCCGACGACCCGGAGAGCTCCGAGGTCCTGTCGAAGCCCGCGGCGCCCGCCTTCGACTTCGCCTTCCCGATCAACGTCGCGTGCCTCGACGACTACCGCCGCTGGGGCTGTCGGAACGTCGAGTGGATCTTCCCGCCGGTCCGTCCCGAGCTGTGCGCCCCGGAACTGACCGAAAGCTCCATCCTGCACGGGCCGCGCGACCTCGACGTGGTCCTCCTCTGCGAGCGCGTCTTCAACCTCAGCGACCGCGCCCAGCGCATCGAGGCGCTGGTGAAGGAGTTCCCGAACGCGTTCGTCCGCGGACCCGGCTGGCCCGGCGGCGCGGTCGAGGCGCCGCCGGTGTACCGCCGCGCGAAGATCGGCTGGAACCTCCACAACAGCATCGGGCCCTGCAACACCCGCACCACGATGCTTCCGGCGTTCGGCGTCCTGGAGATCTGCGACAACCGTTCGCAACTCGGGAAGATCTACGAACTGGACCGCGAGGTCGTCGGCTTCGAGACCCTGGCCGAGTGCATCGACAAGACCCGCTACTACCTCGCCCACGACGAGGAACGCCGCCGGATCGCCGCCGCCGGATGGAAGCGCACCCTGCGCGACTACACCCTCGAACGCTGGTGGGACAAGCTCACCTCGACCATCGCCCCCGAGGTCGCCCGGAAGCTGCGGCCCGGCAACGCCTCCACGGCAACGGCCACGACCGCCCCGGACCGCCGGATCCCGCCGGCGAAGACCATCGAGAGCGTCCTTGCCAAGGGCATCACCTACTGCGCCCAGGGTGACAAGCTCCGGCACATCGCCGAGGCCGTCGAGGACGTCGCCCGGCGCGGCGTCCCCGGGATCTACCTCGAGGCCGGCGTCGCGCTCGGGGGTTCCGCCACCGTCATCGCCTCGGCGAAGCCCCGGTCGGCGACCCTCCGCCTCTTCGACGTCTTCGAGATGCTTCCCGCGCCGGGCGAGAAGGACGAACCCCGGGCCCACGAGGTGTACCGGCAGTTTCTCGCCGGACAACGGACCGCGCCGATCGACCTGACCTACATGGACGGCATCCGGAACGGCATGCTCCGGACCGTCCGACGCAACATGGAGGACCACGGGATCGACATCGCCGCCGACCACGTCGAGTTCCACAAGGGCGACTTCCGCGACACGTTGTTCGTGGAGGAGCCCATCGCCTTCGCCCACATCGACTGCGACTGGTACGACGCGATCCGGCTCTGTCTGGAACGCCTGGCCGACCGCGTCTCCCCCGGCGGGGTCCTGGTGTTCGACGACTACAAGTCCTTCTCCGGCGCCGCCCAGGCGGTGGACGAATGGCTCGCCCGCGACCCGCGGTTCCGCCTCCGGAAGTCGGCGGAGAACGTCCTCGTCGAGCGCATGCCCGACGTCCCGAAGTCCGCCGTGGACCCGGCGCTCCTCGGCCTGCCGGTCCTGCGGCCCGACGGCGAGAAGCCGCGCGTGCTGATGCTCGTCGACAAGCGCGGCTGGGCCTACGACACCGCGGCCCAGGCCATCTCGCGTCGGCTCTCGGACGAGTTCGAGTTCCGCATCGAGTACGTGCGCGAGAACCCGGACCTGAACGCCTGGAAGTTCGACCTGCTGTACGTCTTCTTCTGGGGCGAGGACTACCACCGGAAGTTCGGCGTGAAGCCCTGCCGGGTGATCAAGGAGATCAGCTCCCACCGCTGGGAGAACGAGGACGCCTACGGACGGCTGAACGCCGCCCAGGCCGCGGCCAAGTACCTCGCCGACGCCGGGACGCTGACCGCGACCTCGCACCGTCTGCGCGACGCCTTCGCGCCGCACCGCGAGGTGTTCTGGTGTCCGAACGGCTTCGAGACCGGGACCTTCTCGGCGCGGGAGAACCGTTCCGGACCGCTCCGCATCGGCTGGGCCGGCAACCGGCACGACGCCTGCAAGGGCGTGAACGACATTCTGGTCCCGGCGGCCGGACGCGACTTCGAGTTGGTGCTCGCCGGCGGCGACCTCGACGCCGCCGCGATGGGCCGATTCTACAACTCCATCGACGTCCTCTGCGTCGCCTCCACTGCCGAGGGCGAACCCCTGACCCTGGTCGAGGGCATGGCCTCGGGCGTGTTCCCGGTCGCCGTCAACGTGGGGATCGTCCCCGAGCTGGTGCGCCACGGGGAGAACGGCTTCGTAGTGAACCGCGATCCCGCCGCATTCGGCGCCGCCTTCCAATGGTGCCGACAGAACGTCGACCGCGTCCGCCAGGCCGGCTCCGACAACGCACGCCGCATGGCGACGGAGCGCCGCTGGGACGACGTCGCCCCGCACTGGCGCCGCGCCCTCCGGGCCGCCTGGCGCGCGTTGCCGCCGGAGGAGACAGCCTCGCCGATCCCGGCCGGGGCCTTCCACGAGCGGAACCTCGGCGTGGACCTCGGCCAATGGCCCGACCGCGCCCGCGCCGCCGCCGCCGCGGTCGTCTCCCTGCCCCTGCCCGCCGGCGCCTCCGTTGTCGACATGGGCTGCGGACACCAGACGCTCAAGGCGCTGCTCCCCGCGTCGGTCCGCTACGAACCGATCGACCGCATCGCCCGCGCCCCGGGCGTCCGGATCATGGACTTCGCCCAGGAACTGCCCGCCGAGTCACACTCGGTCGCCACGTTCCTCGGCGTGTTCGAGTACTTCGCCGACCCGGACCGCCTCGTCCGTTGGGCCGCCTCGCACGTGCGCTGGCTGGTAATGTCGTTCAACGACTGTTCCAACCCGGTCCGGCGCGCCGCCCAACATTGGGAGAACCCCCTCGGATTCCCCGGCCTGGAGGACCTCTTCCGCTCCCATGGCGGCCGGATCCTCTCCAAGACCGACCTCGGCCGGGCCGAGTTCCTCTATGTCGTCGAGTTCCCGTCGGCCTCCACACCGCGGATCGAGGTGGCCGAAGCCTCCCCGGTCCGGTCCGACGCCGGCGCCGACGCCACGAAGCCGGCCTTCCGCCGCAAGACGCTGGCCCTGCTGAGCGCCGCGGTGAACGGCGACAACTCGGGCGACGCCCTGATCGTGGACGCCGTCCGCCGGATCCTCGGCGGCCACCGGCTCCACGAACTCCCGCTCCTCCAGCCGCTGACGTCGGCCCAGATCGAGGAGATCAACGCCTGCGACGACGCCGTAATCTGCGGCACCAACCTCTACCAGCACGTCTTCAACTGCCCGCTCACCCCGGCGGTGATCTCCCGGATCCGCGTGCCGATCCTGCCGCTCGGCGTCGGCTCCAGCGCGCCGATCGGACGCCTGCCGGCGATGAACCCCGAGGGCGTCCAGGCGGTGCGGATGATCCATGAACGCTGCGCCGTCGGCTCCGTCCGCGATCCGGTGGCGCTCGACTTCGTCCGCAGCCTCGGCATCCGGAACGTCGAACTCACCGGCTGCCCGGTGCTCTTCCACGGCCTCCGCGAACCGCAGTTCCTCGAGCCTTCCTCCGAACGCCTCGTTCTGTCGGTCCGGGCCCGTCTCCTGCACGTCGAGGAGCATTGGAACCTCAAGCAGATGGAAACCCTGAAGCGGCTTTGCCGGGACTTCCGTCCGGTGCTGCTGCTCCAGAGCCCGTACGACCTGCCGATCGCCGAGGACCTCGTCCGTGAGTTCGGACTCGAGTCCCTGCACGACGACAATTGGGGCGCCGGTCCGATGATCCAAGGCGTCCACCTCGCCACCCGGACCGCCGGCTTCCGCCTGCACTTCGGGATGCTGTCCCTCGCCTACGGACGTCCCGCGACGTTCCTCGCCACGGACACCCGGACCAGCGGCTTCTGCGACATGATGGGGGTTCCCTACCATGCCGTTCAGACCTACCGGGACGCCGATCTCCTGGCCGAGATGGCGGGTCCGCAGCCCGGCCGGGAGCGCTTCCTCGCCAATTGGCGCGCCCTTTGCTCAGCAATGAACAGCCTGTTGAAGACCAACGGTCTGGACAGTGCGCTTTGACCCCACCTCAAGCCGAAGCATGAACCCCGTCGAACCGCGCCTGCTGGTCACCATCGACACCGAGTGCGACAAGTCGTCCACCTGGCGCACCGCCTCGCCCCTCACCTTCCGCGGAGTGACCGAGGCCATCCCCGACCGGCTCCAGCCGCTGTTCGCCCGGTTCGGCATCCGGCCGACCTACCTGCTCAGCCCGGAGGTCATGACGCACCCCGGGAGCGTCGCCGCCCTGAAGGCCTGCCGCGACGTCGAGCTCACCACGCATCTCCATGGGGATTATGTGGTTCCGCAGATCAAGACCTGGGACTTCGCCGGCACCACGACGGATGAGATGCAGTGGGAGTACGGGGCCGAACTCGAGCGGGCCAAGATGGCGACGCTGACCGAGATGTTCCGCCAACAGTTCG
Source organism: Verrucomicrobiales bacterium (assembly GCA_027483345.1). Lineage (GTDB taxonomy): Bacteria > Verrucomicrobiota > Verrucomicrobiia > Limisphaerales > UBA9464 > SXXZ01. The sequence goes on from JAIXUV010000151.1 coordinate 21,933, forward strand.
GTTTCCAGCCCCTGAGCTTCCGGGCCGGCCGCTTCGGCGCCGGACCCCACACCGGCCGGATCCTCCAGGAGCTCGGCTACCGGATCGATTCCTCGGTCACGCCCCACATCTGCTGGACCAGCCGCCGCGGCGAGAAGCGTCCGGACTACCGCCGGCACCCGGAGATGCCCTACACCTTGGGACCCGAGGGGGACATTTCCTGCCCAGGCACCGGGGGACTGCTCGAGGTTCCCGTGACGATTCTGCCTACCGGGACGGTCGCCTCGAACAACCCGGCAGAACCGATCTGGTTCCGTCCGTGGTACTCCGACGCCGACACGCTTTGCCGCGTCCTCGACCACGTCCTGGCGCAGCCGCCGGTGAACGGGGTCCACCGCCCACTGATGATGATGTTCCACAACGTGGAACTGCTGGCCGGGGCCTCGCCGTATCCCCAGACCGCCGCCGAGGTTCAACGCTACCTCGACATGATGGCCCGGGTTTTCGAGTTGGCCGAACGACGTGGCGTGAAGGCCTGCACGATGGCCGAATATGCCGATCTGTATTCGGCACGGACGGCCCGCCAGACGGCCCCGGCGCCGAAGGCGGCGGCCATCGAACTCCGCAGACCAGCTCCGGCTCCTGCGGTCGACCTCGCCCCGGAGATCCGGATCCCGGCAGCCCTCGTGGAGAAGGCCATCGCCGACCATGGGGCGCAGCCTTGGTTCAGCTACGTCTTCCGCGAACGCGCCTCCCGCTGGGACGTCGTGAAGCCCTGCCAGTGGATCGCGCGCCACGTGGGCCCGCAACAGCCGATCCTGTCCATCGGGACCGGCGTCGGCCTGAACCTGCTCTGGCTGGCCGAACGGGGATTCACCCAGCTGTACGGCACCGACATCGATCCCAAGGCCGTCGCCGCCGGGCGGCAGATCGCCGCCACGGCCGGCCTGCCGGTGACCCTCGCCGTGGACGACGCATTGGCACCGAAGCTCCTGGGCTCGGAGCGCTACGCGGTCATCGAGGCGCTCAACTGGTGCCACCTGTTGGACGGTTTCTCCCTCGACCGGCTGCTCGAGGCCTACATGCCGTCCCTCGCCGCGGACGGCGTGTTCATCATCGACACCATCGACACGGCCTACGACTCCGTCCCCGGTAACCAGTACCACACCGCCGACCGCGGCAAGCCCGAGTCCCAACGGCGTCCGAGCGAGTACCGGAGCCGGTTCTCCGAGGCCGACATCCGCGCCGCCTTCGCCAAGGCCGGCCTTCGCCTCGAGGAGACCCTCGAGGAGGCCCAGGTCATCCCGAAGCGGGTCTACATCGGCCGCCGTGTCACCGCACCGGCCGCCGTCTCCCCGGCGCCGAGGGAGATGCCGCCGCTGTTCCGGGAACGCTACACCCTCGGCGGCAAGGTGGCCGTCGAGGACTGGTACCAGGACGAGACCGCCAAGCCCGGCGAGCCGCTCCGGTTCCCCGCCAGCACGATCGCGGCGCTGCGTCAACGCATCCGAAACCGCGACGCCGGAAGCTACGGCCCGACGAACCTCTGGCTCTACGAGGCCTTGGAGAAGCACCCCGTCCGCGGCCATGAGGTAGCGGTGATGGGCTCGGAGTTCCCCTGGTACGAGGCCATGATCCTTGAGTACGGCGGACGGCCCACCACCATCGAGTACCGTCCCATCGAGACCGACCAGCCGGGCCTGAAGACCCACACCGTCCAGGAGTTCAACCGGAGCCCGCGGAAGTTCGACGTCGCGTTCTCCATCTCCAGTTTCGAGCACGACGGACTCGGGCGGTACGGGGATCCCCTGAACCCGGACGGCGACCTCGAGGCCATGCGCCGCATGAAGGACGTCGTGAATCCCGGCGGTCTGCTCTTCCTCTCCCTGCCGGTCGGCAGGGACATCGTGGTCTGGAACGCACACCGGGTGTACGGCCGGCACCGCCTGCCCCTGTTGATCGCGGGTTGGGAGGTCGTGGCCACCTTCGGCTTCGACGACGCCCTCCTCGACCATCCCACCATCGGCGGCGGCGAGGGACGCAACTACATCCAGCCAGTCTTCGTCCTGCGCAACGGCCCCGCGGTCGCCCCGGCGAAACCGGCTCCCGAGGTCCGAGCGTCCTCGGCGCCGGCGCCCCGACGCACCTTCCGCGGCCGCAAGCCCCGGGTGATGATGATGGCGGACGTCCCGAACTGGATCTTCGCCCGTCATTGCAGGGTCCTCGGCCAGCGTCTTGGGGACGAGTTCGACTTCACCCTCAAGTTCCAGGGCGAGACCTACAACGAGGACGACTACGATCTCCTCTACCCGCTGGAGTGGAATCTTATCCCGGCCCACCTGATCCGGAATCCAGCGAAGTACATCACCGGCATCCGTTCGGTGATCTCCTGGAGCGGACAGGACTTCCTGCCCTTCGCCGAGTTCCTCGCCACCCGCTTCCAGAGGATCCATTGCGTCTCGAACCGCCTCACCGAGCTCTTCCGGCCATTCGTCCCGAACACCCACTACGTCACCCATGGGACCGACACCGCGTTCTTCCGGGCCACGACCCGGGCGGACCAGTCCGGACACGGGCGTCTCCGGATCGGCTGGGCGGGCAACCGGGTCAACAAGACCAAGGGCTTCGAGGACCTCGTCGCCCCGCTGGCCAAGCTTCCCGGCGTCGAACTGGTGTTCTGCGGCTTCCAGGACCGCAACCTCGATCTCGACGGCATGCGGCGCTTCTACGATTCCATCGACTGCTACGTCTGCTCCTCCTCCATCCACCACGAGGGGAACAACAACTCCCTGATGGAGGCGGCGGCGATGGAACGGGCCATCCTGACCACCGACAACGGGACGGTCCCGGAGTACCTGCGGAACGGCGAGAACGCCGTGATCGTGGAGCGCGAACTCCCGGCGTTCCTCCGGGCGGTCTGCGAACTGCGGGACGATCCAGAGCGGCGGGTCGCCCTAGGGAAGCGAGCCCGGGAGGCGGTCGTCTCCCGCTTCGAATGGTCGGACATGGCTCGCCAATACGCCGACCTCTTCTGGGAAGCCCTGGACGCCCGTGATTCCTGGAAGGCCCAGACCGGCGGCGTCGCGGCGCGCGTCGCTCCTAAGCCGCGCAGGAACCCCACGGCCGCCTCCGGACCGGTCCCGGCACCCGCGGCGGCGCCGAAGGCGAAGACCCAGGCCCCCGCCCTGTTCAACCGCCGGGCCGTGGAGGCCCCCGTCGAGGACCCGCTCGTCAAGGCCGAGGCCGCCGCCCGCGCCGCGCTCGAGGTCCAGCCCGACGGCGTCGACGCCCTCGCCCTCCTCGCCCAGGTGCTGTTCCGGCGCGGACGTTGGCTCGAATGCGCCCAGGCCTGCGAACGCCTACTCAAGCTCTCACCGGAGAACAACGACGTCCTCGTGGTCCTCGGCGAGAGCCTGCTGAAGCTCGGCGACAAGACCACCGCCTTGGACGTCTTCGAGGAACTGCATCGCCGACTGCCCGAAGACGCCGCCATCGCCGAACGTGTCGCCGCGCTCCGGCCCGAGCCCGCCGGCCCGAAGCTCACGCCCGCCCAGGAAGAGGCCATCGCCGCCGGACTCCAGGCGCTTGAAAAGGACGACTTCAGCGGCGCCCTCGAGCACTATCGGCGCGCCCAGTCCGCCGGTCCCGCCCATCCCGATCTCGAAGCCATCGTGAACCAGCTCCAGGACGCCCTCGGGATCGCCCACGCGACACCGGTCGACTCCGGCACCCCGCGGCCCGCCCCCGCGCCGCA
>JAIXUV010000128.1 GCA_027483345.1 Verrucomicrobiales bacterium
CCAAAACCGCCGACAAGCGCCGCTGAAGACTGATCCAAATCGCCGAAGACAGCGCTGCCGGCGATCAGCCGGCCTGTAAGTCAGCAGAGCTAACCACGCCCACCCGCCCAACTTGCCAGTCCCTCCCGATTCGGTAGCCTTCGGACGTGTCCCCAATAGGTTCCTGTCGGCAACGATCCGATGCGTGATAATGGTCCTGTGGTAAACCTGCCAGTATTTTAAGTTAAAGCAAGGCGCTGGCTAGCATTGTATGAACAAAGATATTTCTGCTGCAATCTTAGATATTATTATCCTAGGCCTCGAGAGAATTGATTATTGCGCGGGAAATGATAATGTCGCTGGATGTCAAATCGAAGCCTACCATATCCATAATTTACCGGAAGCTTTGAGGTTCGAGTCAATGGATATGGTGCGTTGCTATATATATTACGAAAGGCCTGAGTTTATGTCTCGCGCGAATATATCTACATCGCAGTTCGATTTGCTTTGGAAACGGTTAGAGAAGGTATACAAAGCCAGCCTCGAATCTCCAATCCGTTGATGGCTTCTCTGTAACGAACGACCGCTTAGAATTCGGTCGAGTCCGACAGTCCGAGTTCTGACACACAGAGTCCTGCCGAACATTACGGCTGCCCACGACTGAGATTCTGGTACGTAGTGCCCGCATGACATTCGTCTCCAGATTTCCACACTCGGCCCATAGGAGAATACGATCAATTCCAGGGTGTTCTCCTTTGTCTTCCCTTTGGCCTGTAACCTTGCAGTTCCGGTTATTGTGAAAGCATGGCTAAACTTGTGAAATAGATTATGAAGAGGATACTATTCTTAATGATTAATACCACCTGTTTAAATTGGATATGTCTTGCAATCGATAGCGTTACTGGAATGTTTCCTGAATATTCAAGAAATTCAATGGAGGTTGGGAATACGAATTCAACAATTCGAAACGGGGCGCTTTATGTTCACCGAATTATCGATAGAAGGATTGTTGAGGTTAAGTATAAAACAAAAAAGGTGTATACATTAAGTGGGCGAGTCGGCCACTTCTTGAGCGGTGATTTTGATGGGGAGAAGCAGTCGATAACTTGTAGAGTTGTAAGTATAGATGAAGATTTGAAACACGTTGAACTTGAATGTTTGGTGGGTTACAAACCAAAAGATGACAACGAAAGTGTCATGAAATATAAGGAGAATGCTGGAGATACTATTGGTCGCAAACCTAAGGTGAAATAGTCTATAACGTTTCAAGCGATTGGACAAATCTTCTGTAGGACTGGCTACAACGCGGAAAATCGTCGGCGCCTTGAGTGTTGAAAGTCTATTCTGTTGGATAAGTGATATTATGGAGCTTCTGAACTCTCGACGGATGAATGATGTGGGGCAGTACCCTGATTGTGGTATGCAGGTGGGCCTAAACAGCTGTCTCGGGTAGCCTGCGGACGTGTCCCTAGCGGGCTCTTTATATATCAGAAACATACATTCGTATCTTTAGGAGGCGCTAATTATGAGGTTTCGGCGTGTAAGAATGGTATTTTTGATCGTAACGACAATTTTGTTTTCCGGATTGTTTTTGTGGCCCTATTTTGTTTTGGGTCTAGCGGTGGAGTTTGAAGCGAATCTATCGAGCATTCGCAGGCTCAGTGTATTTAGGCAGGAGCGAGTTGTCAGGCTGGCTGTGGCCAAGCTTCACGAAGGCCATCGTCACGCTGTATATTCGATGATTGCTCTTTCTGCGGACGAATCGCCGTGGCTTAAGCGGGATATAATTGAACAATTGCGCATGACGAATGATGTTGGTCAACGCATTTATATTTACGTGTTGTTGTTTAACAGATACAGGGAAAATAGTTGGCTCGCGGATGCATATTCAGATTGGAGCGGTTGTCAAAATCGCGAAATTATAACTCCACGTTTTTTGCTGGGGTCTGCAATCCATCTTGTAGATAAAGGATTAGCCGAAGAGTTGGGTGCTGTTTTCAACTTTGAAACCAACAGTGTTTTACCTGTTGATTATGTAAAAAGGCGGCTTGGGGTTGTTCAGAAATAGTATATCGCTTTTCGGCTCCTCGCTGTATTCAGTGGGGCAGTAGTATGGGAGAGTGAGTTTCCCGGCGACGAAGTAGAGTATAGGGGTCATGTACTCGACGGTGAGGTAGTAGTCCCGGACTCGGTGCTTCACGGCTGAGAAGAGGCTGCTCAGCCCTTCCATGAACGCGGTCGTCAGACCTTGGGTCCAGTGGGCCAGTATCCCTTACAGATGCCCCTCGATCATCCGGGCCGTCCGTGCCATCGGTTCGAGCAACTCCCCGGTCCGCTTCCGCATCTCCCGGACCCGGGCGCACCAGTTAAGGAACTGGGTCCGGGCTTCCTTGGCGTCCTTCCATCCGTAGATGCCCTGCAACGCCAGGCGCATCTGGTAGGACGCTCGGGTCTTACCCCATCCATTTCTAGCAGTCCGGGACAACCTCGCGCTGTCCTGCCCGGGATATCCCCACTGACCCCGCCTCTTCTGGATGCGGCGGGCGCTGAGTGCTCGTTGGCACCACGGGTGTTGGCCGGGTGGCTGATGCCCGTGCGAAGTCCCTATCGAAGATAGGGGTTGGTGTCTTGCGATTCTGGCGCCCGGAAAGGATGCGGGTGATTACGGCACGAGCGCAGAAGGATGCGGCAACGGCGAAGCAGTACTTCGGGGAGCATTTCAGTCAGTCGGACTACTACTCGGAAGGGGCAGAGGTCGGTTCTTCAGTGGTTCGGCAAGGGCGTAGATCGGTTGGGGATTTCCCCGAACTCGGAGGTCGCCCAGGAGGCCTTCCACCGGCTTTGCGACAACCTTCACCCGGTCACGGGCGAGACCCTGACTTCGCGCCGTCGTCAGAAGGACCGAAGGGTCTGCTACGACTTCACCGTTTCCGCCCCCAAGAGCGTTTCGATTCTGGCTCTGGTCTTCCGCGACCTGCGGTTGCTGAAAGCCCACGAGGAGTCGGCGGCCATCGCCATGGCCATCACCGAGTCCCTGGCGGGAACTCGGGTCCGGAAAGGAGGCCGGAACGTCGACCGGCGCACAGGCGAGGTGGTGGGCGTCCAGGTGACCCATGGCACCTCACGTTCTCTGGATCCACAACTGCACACCCATTTTGTGATCTTCAACGCGACCTGGGATGCGACCGAGAACCGGTGGAAGGCGCTTCAGGTTCATGAAATGTACGAGCGGAGCGCCTTTGTCACCGAGGTGTACCGGAATGAGCTGGCGAGGCGGTTCCTGACCGCGGCGCTCCGAATCCCGAAACCCTCGAAGCACGTCGCGGCTCGCCTCGCGATGCACGCCGGCGCAGTGTCGCACACCGCAATGCTCCGAAGCCGCCGCATCCTGCCGCCGCTCCTGCTCCTGCTGTTGGGCCTATCCTCGGCGGCGCTTTGGTGGCACCAGCGCGGCAATTCCCCAGGCGCAGCCGGCACACGGCTCCAGGCCCGGCCCGCACCTCCCACGCAGGCCATGCGCACCAGCACCACGGATCCGGACCTCGCCGGCCGCATCCTGGAGCTCGAGTCGCAGCGGTCCCGGAGGATGTCCGGGGAGTGGCGCGCGGAAACCGAGGCCCAGTCGCACGAGGAGCTCTTCATCCAGCTCTGGGACCGCCTTCGCGCGGAAGCCGATCCGATCGCGGTCCTCGCCGCTCTCCCCTTCCGTCGCCTCGAGATTCCCGTCGCCCTCGAATCGCGGCCCCACGATCCCGGTGTGCAGGTGCTCGAGTCGGGCAAGACCCGGAACGTCCGCGATCACGGACAATGGGTCCGGATGCTCGAGTGCTGGGCCGGGGACGGTTGGCGGCTGGAGGGATCCGAGTGGCGCATGCCGCGCTTCCAACCCGCCGACGGCGCACGGCCCGCACGCTCCGGCCATGTCGCGGAGTTCTTCCTCCGCCGCATCGAACCGCCCAACCGACGACACCTCGTGGTCGAGTTCGATGTCACCTGGGGTTCCGGGTCCAACCCCGAGGACGCCGCGGTTCCCGACGGGATCGTCGTCACCGGCATCCACGGAACCGAGTCGGCGCTGCCGCCGCGGTTCGAACGGGTCGCCGCGGATCGCGTGGACCCGGTCCGCGGCTTCTCCCAGTCGGATCCGTTGATCGTCCGCGACCTCGACGGCGACGGACGCGACGAGATCGTCCTGCTCGGCAAGAACCGGGTCTACCTCAACCGCGGGCCCGGCCGCATCCAGGGCGTCCGGCTCTGCCCACGGCTCGATTCGGTGCCGGCAACCGGCCTCGTCGTCGACGTCACCGGCGACGGGATCGCCGACGTCGTCGCCGCCGATGGACGGGGTCTTCTCCTGGTGGAAGGAACCGCCGGCGGACGCTTCGACGGCGAGCCCCGTCGACAGGACTTCCCGGACTTCCGGAATCCCTGGGTGATGACCGCCGGGGACGTCGACGCGGACGGCGACCTCGACCTCTGGTTGGCGCAGTACAAGGTGCCCTACCTCAACGGCCAGATGCCGCATCCGTTCCACGAAGCCAACGACGGCTTCCCTTCCCTGCTCCTGCGGAACGACGGACATGGCGGCTTCACGGACGTCACCGAGGCCGCCGGCCTCGCCCCGAAGCGTTTCCGCCGGACCTACTCCGCCTCCTTCGTGGACCTCGACCAGGACGGCGACCTCGACCTTCTCAACGTCTCCGACTTCGCCGGCGTCGACCTGTACCTGAACGACGGCTCCGGGCGGTTCGTCGACGCGACGGAGCGCCTGCCCGATCCCCACCTGTTCGGGATGGCCCATGCCGTCGCGGACTTCGACAACGACGGCCAACCGGACGTGCTGGCGATCGGCATGAATTCGCCGGTGGCGGACCGCCTGGACTCGCTGGGCCTCGGCCTGCGCGGATGGGAGGACGTGACGCGGTGGCGGAAGGCGATGGCGGCGGGGAATCGTCTGTGGCTCGGACGGAATGGACGCTTCGAAGTCCCGCCATGGTCGCGGGAAGTGGCGGCCACCGGTTGGAGCTGGGGCGTGGCGGCGCAGGACTTCGACCACGACGGCGACCTCGACCTCTGGATCGCCAACGGCCACAAGTCCCGCGGCTCGGCGAGGGACTACGAGACCGAGTTCTGGACCTCGGACATCTACCAGGTGCGGTCCACCGCGCTGAGCCCCGCGCTCGACCACTACTTCCAGGGAATCGCCGGCCAACGCTACGGCCGTGGCGACAGCTACGGCGGACATCAGCACAACCGCTTTCTCCAGCGGGGCTCCGACGGCCGGCACGTCGACACCGCCTGGATCCAGGGCGTGGCCCTCGAACAGGACTGCAGGAACGTGTCCGCGGCGGACCTCGATCTCGACGGAAGGCTCGACCTCGTGGTCACCACCGCCTCGCACGAGGAACCCTTCACCCAGACCGTGGAGATCTTCCGCGGCACCGGACCGGCAACGAACTGGGTGGCGCTGCGGGTCCCGGATCTTCCCGGAGGATTCCCCGCATCCGGCGTCTCCGTGGAACTGGAGGCTACGGGAGGACGGCAGACCCGCTGGCTGCTGACCGGCGACGGCTACCGGACGCAGGGTTGGCCCGTGGCCTGGTTCGGACTTCCCAGCGGTTCGGTGCCGAAGCGGTTCGTCGTCCGCTATCCCGGCCGCCGGACGAAGACCCTCGAGAATCCGCCGGCCAACGCCGTTTCCGTGCTGCGCTAGGCCGCCGGAACCGTGGGCCCCGTCTCCATCGGATGATGGCAGGCCACCAGCCAGTCGGGCTTCCAGGGACGGAGTGCCGGAACCTCGCGCACGCAGCGTTCCGAAGCGCGGGGACAGCGGTTGCGGTAGCGGCAACCCGCGTCGGTTCCCTGCCCCACGGACGATTCGGCCACCGACAGCGACGGCACCCCATCGGGACCCGGCGCCCCAGCCGGGGGAACTTCAATCGATGGAACCGCGTCGAGCAGCGCACGCGAGTACGGGTGGGCCGGCGTCGAGAGGAGACGTCCGGCGTCGGCGACCTCCACCAGCGAGCCGAGGTACATCACGAGGACCCGGCTGCAGAGATGTCCGACCACGGCGAGGTCGTGGGAGATGAACAGGCCGGCAAGACCGTGGTGGCGGTTGAGGTCGGCGAAGAGGTTGACGATCTGGGCCTGCACCGAGACGTCGAGGGCGGAAACCGGTTCGTCGCACACGAGCAGCTCGGGCTCGACCGCGAGGGCGCGTGCGATGCCGATGCGTTGGCGCTGTCCGCCGCTGAACTCGTGGGGATGCCGCAACGCCGCATCGGCCGGAAGCCCCACGGAATCCAGCAGGCGGGCGATCCTGTCCCGACGGTCCGCGGCGGAGGCGGCGAGCCCATGGATGTCCAGGGCTTCCCCGATGCTTTCGCCCACCCGCCAGCGCGGGTCGAGGGTGGATGTCGGATCCTGGAAGACCATCTGGAGACGCCGGCGGTACGGCCGGAAGTCCGACTCGGAGAGGTCGTCGACGCGGACGCCACCGACGCGGATCGAGCCGGAGGAAAGCGGCGTGAGCCGAAGCAGCGCGCGGCCGAGCGTGGTCTTGCCGCAGCCGCTTTCGCCGACGAGGCCGACCATCTCGCCGGAGCGGATGGAGAACGACACGGAATCCACCGCGGCGCGCGCGGCCGCCTTGCGTCCCCACAGGCCGGCGGCGCCGGGAAACCGGACCGTCGCCGAGTCGACCTGGAGCAGCGGCGGGACTTCCATTTCGGGCGCCAGAGTGGTGGAGGCGGTCCCCGAGGGCAGCCTGAAATTCGGTCGGCGGTGGCGGAAAAGCGGCTGGTCACGGCGCCGAGGCGCTCCATCCTGACCCGGTGTTCCCCCGTCCGATCCACCTGTCCCAAGGCAGCCGTAGGGATTTCCTGAACGGCTTGGGCGCGGGTTTCGGTGCATTCGCCTTCGGGGCGCTGGGACGTCTTGAGGCCGCGGCCACGACGGGGCCGAAGGTGGATCCGCTGAACCCGTTCGCACCCCGCCCGGCGAGGCATCGGGCGCGGGCGAAGTCGGTGATCTTCCTGTTCATGGTCGGCGGGCCGTCCCAGATCGACACCTTCGACCACAAGCCGCTGCTGCGGGACCTGCACGGGAAGCCGGTGCCGGAATCCATCCGGAAGGCGGTGGAGAAGACGCGCTTCGCGAACGTGTTCCACGGCTGCAAGGACGAGATCATGGCGAGTCCCTTCGCCTGGTCCCGACACGGGCAGAGCGGGCAGTGGGTGAGCGACCTGCTGCCTCACACGGCGCGCCAGGTGGACCGGCTCTGCCTCCTGCACAGCGTCCAGGCCGACTCCAACAACCACGCGCCGGCCAGCTACCAGCTCCACACCGGCGACATCCGCCAGGGGAAGGCGAGCCTCGGATCCTGGGTCACCTACGGACTCGGTTCGGCCAGCTCCGACCTCCCGGGCTACGTGACGCTCTTCGATGCCGGACCGCTGGGCGGCGCGGCGAACTACTCGAACGGCTTCCTTCCCGCGTCGTTCCAGCCCACGCGGCTGCGGGACACCGGGACGCCGGTGCTCGACCTCCTTCCGCCCGGCGAATGGGCGGCGGGACAACGGCCGACCCTGGACTTCCTCCGCGACCTCAACCTGCGGCACCGGGAATCCAACCCCGGCTTCGGCGAACTCGAGGCCCGCATCGCCTCCTACGAACTGGCCTACCGGATGCAGGCGTCGGCGCTGGAGATCGGGAACCTCGACTCCGAGTCCGCCCACATCCGCACGGAGTACGGACTCGAACACGGAGATCCCCGCACCCGCTCGTTCGCCAGGAAATGCCTCCTCGCACGCCGCCTCGTCGAGAAGGGCGTCCGGTTCGTCCAGGTGTACGACATGCCGGACAAGGACGGCTGGGACGCCCATGCGAAGCTGGTCGACAACCACGTGCCCCGGGCGCGTTGGACCGACCAACCGGTCGCCGCGCTGCTGGAGGACCTCGCCCGACGGGGCCTGCTGGACGAGACGCTCGTGGTGTGGGCCTCCGAGTTCGGGCGCACGCCGATGATGCAGGGCGATCTCGGACGCCAGCACAACGCGGCCGGCTTCACGTTGTGGATGGCCGGCGGCGGCGTCCGGGCCGGCACGCGCATCGGAGCCACCGACGAGATCGGCCTGATGGCTGTCGACTCGCCAATCCAGATCAAGGACCTCCACGCGACGCTGCTCGCCGCCCTCGGGCTCGAACACGAGGAACTGCAGTACGAGGTGAGCGGGCGGATGGAACGGCTGACAGGGATCGCCGGGGGCGCCCGCGTGATCCCGGGCGTCTTGGAACCGGCCTAGCCGTACCGCCTCGGCTCCGTCCGGCGACCGTGGATCGCAAGCGGCGATTCCTGGCTGCTCATTCCGGCTCCGGGAGCAGCAACGAGCCGACCGTGTAGGCGCGGGACTCGTGGTTGCGTCCCTCGGACCGGACTTCGTGGACGATGACGACCGTCTCCGCCGGCGAGGCTCCCGAAAAGGGATGGAAGGTCACCTTGCTGGATCGCAGCCAACGGGCCGCCCGGTCGTCCAACCCGGTCTCGCGGATGAACGCGTCCCGGTCGAGAAGCGGATGGGTGGGCTGGGCCAGCCGGTAGCGCGAGTAACTGGACTGGATGAGGTCGATGTAGGCCGGCTCCTGGACGCCGAACACCGTCCTCTTCGCCTTGCCGAGGGCCCCGAACACCGCGGGCAGCAGCAACGAAAGCAGGATCCCGATGATCCCGAGCACGCAGAGCAGCTCGATCAGCGTGAAGCCCCGACGGCGCCGCATCGGATGTCCACCCGGGAAGGTTCGCCTCGCTTGCACATCGACCTCCCGGATTCCGTTCCTGGGCTCAGCTCGTCTTGAGCACCTCGACGAACGCCTCCTGCGGGATCTCGACGGAGCCGATGGACTTCATCCGCTTCTTACCCTCCTTCTGCTTCTCGAGGAGCTTGCGCTTACGGCTGATGTCGCCGCCGTAGCACTTCGCGGTGACGTCCTTGCGGATCGCGCTGACCGTCTCGCGGGCCACGATCTTGCCGCCGATCGCCGCCTGGATCGCGACCTGGAACTGCTGGCGCGGGATGACGTCCTTCAGCTTCGCCGCCAACGCACGTCCGCGGGACTCGGCCTTGGTCCGGTGGACCAGGCTGGAGAACGCCTCCATGACCTCGCCGTTGACCATCATGTCGAGCTTCACCATCTCGCTGACCTCGTGTCCTTCCGGTTCGTAGTCCATCGAGCCGTAGCCGCGGGTGATCGATTTGATGCGGTCGTGGAAGTCGATGAGGATCTCGTTCATCGGGATCCGGCAGGTCAACATCACGCGCCGGGTGTCGAGCGTCTCTGTGTTCTTGATCGAGCCGCGCTTCTCCGAGATCAGCGACATGATGTCCCCGAGGTTGTCGCCTGGGGTGATCACGAACGCCTTCACGATGGGTTCGAGGATCTGCTCGATGTAGGTCACGTCCGGCATGAACGCCGGGTTGTCGACTTCCTTGACCGTGCCGTCGGTCATCTTCACCTGGTACACCACGCTCGGGTAGGTGGCGATGATGTCCATGTCGAACTCGCGCCGCAGACGCTCCTGGACGATCTCCATGTGGAGCAGCCCGAGGAACCCGCAGCGGAAGCCGAAGCCGAGCGCCGCGGAGCTCTCGGTCTGGAAGGTCAACGCCGAGTCGTTCAGCTGGAGCTTCGCGACGGCGACCTTCAGGGCCTCGTAGTCGGCCGTGTTGATGGGATAGATGCCGGAGAACACCATCGGGTGGATCTCCTGGAAGCCCGGGAGTTCCACCGAGGGGTTGCGCGGGTCGGTGATGGTGTCGCCGACCTTCACCTCGCGGGGCGTCTTGATGTTCGCGGTGATGTAGCCGGTCTCACCGACTTCCAGCCGGTCACGCGTGTAGGGCTTCGGATTGAAGGATCCGACCTCCTTGATCTCCACCGTCTTGCCTGAGTGCAGCAGCTTCACGTGCATGCCGGGGCGCAGTTCGCCGTTGGTCACGCGGACCAGGATCACCACTCCCTTGTAGGTGTCGAAGTAGCTGTCGAAGATCAGCGCCTGGAACGACTTGGCTCCGGTGGGCTGCGGCGCCTTCATCCGGTGGACGATCGCCTCGAGGATGTCGGAGATGCCGATGCCTTCCTTGGCGCTGGCCAGGATCGCCTCGTCGCCGGGGATCGCGAGGATGTCCTCCAGCTGCTGGCGGGCCATGGGGATGTTCGCGTGCGGCAGGTCGATCTTGTTGATCACCGGGATGATCAGCAGGCCCTGCTTCATCGCGAGGTGCACGTTGGCCACGGTCTGGGCCTCCACGCCCTGGGCGGCGTCCACGATGAGCAGCGCCCCCTCGCACGCGCTCAGCGAACGGCTGACCTCGTAGGCGAAGTCCACGTGTCCCGGGGTGTCGATCAGGTTCAGCTCGTAGCGTTCCCCGTTCTTCGCCTTGTAGTACATCGTGACCGGATGGGCCTTGATGGTGATGCCACGCTCCTTCTCGAGGTCCATCGCGTCGAGGTGCTGTTCCTCGAGCTGACGGTCCTCCACCGTGGCGGTGGCCTGGAGCAACCGGTCGGAAAGGGTCGTCTTCCCGTGGTCGATGTGGGCGATGATGCTGAAATTGCGGATGTGTGCGGCGTCCATCGTGCAGCTGTCCGGAATCGGAAGGCGGGAAGTCGGCACGGCCGCACCCGCTTTCCGGATCGGGACAGCGGACGATACGCACGAACGCCCGTTTGGGAAGCCGAACGTTCGGACGCCCCGGACCGGCTTCCCAGCCCGGACTCCCGCGTTGTGGGCCGGGTCCGACGGGGTCTAGGCTGCGCCCGATGCAAGCGACGGCCACGGCGGCAAAAGGGCTCCTGCGGTTCCTTCTCGCCCTCCTCCTCGTGCCCACCGGCCTCGCGGCGGTCCCGGCGGCCGCACGCGTGGTCGTCCTGACTCCCCACCCCGAAGAGATCCGCTCGGAGTTCAAGCGCGGCTTCGAAACCTGGCACCGGGAACGCTTCGGCGAACCGGCGGAGGTCGAATGGCGCGACTACGGAGGTTCCGGCGACGCCCAGCGCATCGTGGAGTCCGAGTTCCGATCCCGCCCCGGCGGCATCGGCATCGACGTCTTCTTCGGCGGCGGCACCGAGCCGTTCCAGGCCTTGGCCGAGCAGAAGCTGCTCACGGCCCACCACGGCGACGCAGCCATCCTCGCCGGCGTCCCGGCCACCGCCAACGGCGTCGAGCTGTACGACACCAACCGCCTGTGGCACGGGGCCTGCCTCGCCTCGTTCGGCATCCTCCAGAACACGCGGGTGCAGACGGCGGTGGGCCTGCCCAGGGCTTCGAGATGGGAGGAACTCGCCGATCCCCGGTGCTTCGGCTGGGTCGGCGCCGGCGATCCGCGGAACAGCGGGACGATGAACAACATGTTCGAGGCGTTCCTCCAGCACTTCGGCTGGGAAGGCGGCTGGTCCCGGCTCGCGCGCATCTCCGGCAACATCCGCGCCTTCGACCGCATCAGCTCCAACACCGCCAAGGAATGCGCCCTCGGCCAGGTCGCCTACGCCTTCAGCATCGACTACTACGGCTTCATCCAGATCGCCGCCGTCGGCACGACCAACATGGAGATGGTCATGCCCGCCGACTTCACCGCGATCAGCCCCGACGGCGTGGCGTTGCTCCGCGGCGGACCCGATCCGCGGACGGCGGGTCGCTTCCTCGACTACCTCCTGTCCGTCGAGGCCCAACGGCTCTGGTACCTCCCTCCCGGCGTGCCCGGCGGCCCGGTCGAGAACTCGCTCGAACGCCTTCCGGTGCGGCCCGACATCTACCGGGACCACCGCCACCAGTCCCGAATCCAGGTCAACCCCTTCGAGCTGAAGCAGAGCTTCCGCTACGACTCCCGGATCGCCGCCCGCCGACGCACCCTCGTCCGGGCCCTCTTCGGCGCGATGTTCATCGACCCGCACCCCGAGCTGAAGAAGGCCTGGAAGGCCGTGATCGACGCCGGGCTTCCGCCCGAGGCGGTGCTTGAACTCGGACGCCCACCCGTCACCGAGGCCGAGGCGGACAAGATGCTGCGCGACGGCTGGGGCCGACGTGAGAATGCCGAACAACGCCTCCGCACCACCATCGAGTGGCAACGGATGGCCCTGGAACGCTACCGACGCCTCGCCGAGCTGCCGCCCCGACGCTGAACCCAAGGCCCCGGCCGCCCTGACGGTTGCCCCGGCCGCAGTCGGCCGATAGCGTACCGCGGCCCGATTCCAGAAGCCCCAACCCGACGCGATGCAGATCCAGATCCAGAACCTCAGCAAGTCCTTCGGCTCGACGCCGGTGCTCCGGGACATCTCGCTGACCATCGCCAGCCGGGAGCTGTTCTTCCTCCTCGGTCCAAGCGGTTGCGGCAAGACCACCCTGCTGCGCCTGATCGCCGGGTTCTACCAGGCCGACGCCGGCGAACTCCTTTTCGGCGGCCGCGCCATGAACCGCGTCCCGCCGCACGAGCGGAACACCGGCATGGTGTTCCAGAACTACGCGCTGTGGCCCCACATGACCGTCGCCGAGAACGTCGCCTACGGCCTCGAGGTGCGGAA
The DNA here is from genome assembly GCA_027483345.1 of Verrucomicrobiales bacterium. Taxonomy (GTDB): domain Bacteria; phylum Verrucomicrobiota; class Verrucomicrobiia; order Limisphaerales; family UBA9464; genus SXXZ01. Next base: position 12,559 of record JAIXUV010000128.1, read on the forward strand.
GGTGCCGGCCGAAGAACGCCGCCGCCGCGTCGCCGAGGCGCTGGCCGGGGTCCGCATGGAGGCCTACGCCGACCGTTCACCGAACGCCCTCTCCGGCGGCCAACAGCAACGCGTCGCCCTCGCCCGCGCCCTCGTCGTCCGACCCGACGTACTGCTCCTCGACGAACCGCTCTCCAACCTCGACGCACGCCTGCGCCTGGAGATGCGCGACGAGATCCGCCGCATCCACGCCGAGACCCGCATCACGACGATCTACGTCACGCACGATCAGAAGGAGGCGTTGTCCCTCGCCGGACGCATGGCCGTGCTGCGCGAAGGCCGCGTCGAACAGCTGGACGCGCCCCGCGCGGTCTACCGCAACCCGGCCAACCGGTTCGTCGCGGACTTCCTCGGCGAGACCAACTGGATCGAGGGCGTCGCGGAGTCCGACCGGGACCGTCTCCGCGTGGAGACCGCCTCCGGTCGCTTCGAGCTGCCGCTTCGGGAGGGCTTCGCCAACCGCACGCCGGTGTGGCTGGGATTCCGTCCGGAGTCGGCCGTGCTCGATCCCGGCGCCGCCGGCATCAACTCCTTCGACGTCCGGCTCCTCCAGGCCAACTACCTCGGCGAGACCGAGGAACTGGTCGTGGAGTCCGGTTCCTGCCGGTGGAAGCTCTTCGTCCGGCCCGACGAACGGTCGTTCGCCGAGGGCGAAACGCTCCGGGTCCGCCTGCGTCCCGAGGATCTCCTCCTGCTGCCCCGCCCGTCCGCCGGATGAACCCGCGCCGAGGTGACGCCTCAGCCACCTCGATTCCCGATCCTCCGCCAGTAGCTGCGGCTGCCACGCTGCGGACTCCACTTCATTCCCCGATTCCGGATTCGAAAGGGTGATTTCCTGTCGTTGCCGGTTCCTCCGACTGGAAGTCGGCGGCGTCTTCCCCGCTCCCCGGCGGCTGTGAGACTTGGCGTGCCAATCCCTTCGACTCAGGGGCGCCCGATGCGGCGTTGCAGGAGCACCAGCGGCACGAGGAAGACGAAGGCCAGGGCCAGCAGCGCCGCGGCCAATCGGTGCGCGGAGTCGTAGTCGAGCCGCTGGACCTCGTCGAAGAGGACGACCGACGCCACGCGGGTCCGGCCGGGGATGCTGCCTCCCAGCATCACCACCACCCCGAATTCCCCCACCGTGTGGGCGAACGCCAGCATGGCCGCGACGACCACGCCGCGCAGCGACAACGGCAGCGTGACCCGCAGGAACACGCGCAGCCCTCCCGCCCCCAGGCTTCGGGCCGCGTCCTTCAGTTCCCCAGGCACCGCCCGGAACGCCGCCACCAGCGGCTGCACCGCAAAGGGCAGGCTGTAGAGCATCGAACCCAGCACCAGACCGGGGAAGCTGAACGCCAGCGTCTCCCCCGTGATGCGGAACCACCAGCCTCCGGCGACCGTGCCTGGGGCGAGGAGTGTCAGCAGGTAGAAGCCGAGGACCGTCGGCGGCAACACCACCGGAAGGCCGACCGCCGCCTCGAGCAGCACACTCCATCGGCTTCGGACCGAGGCGATCCAACCGGCCAACGGCACCGCCACCACCACCAGCAGCACCGTGACCACCGCGGCGAGGCGCAGGGTGAGCCCCAGCGACTCCCAGGCCTCCGACGACAGCCCAAGTTGGGTGGGGGCTTCCATGGATCTCGCGACGCCCGTGGCCTCAGGCGTCTGCGTTGCAGGTCCCGGATGCCGACGACGGCCGTTCGAAGGTGCCTTCGTTCCCCTCGTCGATCCTCGGTTCCATGCAGGGGAAATCCTTCTCGACCAGCACCCGCACTCCCCAGGGCGTGCGGAACTCGATCCCGGTCTCCGGGCCCGCCGCCCAGCGACCGACGTCCGCCGACGGCAGGCGCACACACAGCCCCGATGGAAGCGGTTCGAGCACCGGCCCCGGAACGTCCGCGCTCACCAGCCGGTATTCCAGGCGGTGCGCGTCCTCGGCACCCGTCCGGACCGAATGCACGACCTCGCCGGAGGAGACCAGCCGTTCGAGGTCCGGGCGTCGGACGCGGAACCGGACGGAATCCTTGAAGAGGCGGAGCTTCACGCGCCGACCATCCGTGTTCCGTCCGTGCCGGGCCAACCGAATCTGCCGGACCGGTCAGGCCTGCCAGGGCAGACGATGACGCGTCCACGCAATGGGCGCGGTCGAATCCGGTTCGAAGTCCCCGGTCAGCCAACCGCCGTCCTTCAGCCGCTCGGCCCCGGTCGGCGATGGGCAGAACACGATGCGGAACCGCTTCCATGTGGACGCCTTTCGCAGGGCGGTGGTGTAGCGCCGCATCGTCGAACCGAGGTTCCGGACCTCCGGGAAGCCGGCCAATCTCCGGGCGACTCCGAACAGGAACGGGCTGTGGAGATGCCCGATCACCGTGGCGTCGAAACGGGGCAACGCCGCGGCGACTTCCGGCAGTTCCGCGAGGAACGGCAACGCCGTCGGATCGTGGCAGAAGAGCACGATGCGCCGGTCCTCCGGGATCCCCGCGAAGAGACCCCGAACCTGCGCCACCAATCGCTCGCGGAGCCCATGCCACAGGGCGCGTTCCCCGGGGAGCAGCTCGGGTTCGAAGGCCGGCAACGCCATCGGCGTGGAGGGCACGGCGACGAACGCGAAGCGGCCGAAGTCCCTCCTCCACACGGGCTCGATCCCAAGGCGTTCGCCGACCCGTCTCCAGCTCTCGAAACGGGGTCCGCCGGCTCCGCCCAGGAAGCTGTGCTTTCCCAACTCATGGTCCCCGATCCCGACCAGGAGCCGTTCGCGGTAGGCCTCGCGCAGCCGTTGGAGACAAAGCCCGGCGCTTTCACAGGCCGGATCGTCGGCGAGGCCGATGAACGCCGAGTCGACCGTGTAGTCGCCGTTGGCCACGACGACGTCCGGGGACGGATTGCGTTCGATGATGCGGTCCAGCCGGTGGTTGTGCGCCAACGGATCGGCCAGCCAGAAGCCCTTCCGCCACGCGCCCGCGAGCAGCCGTTGGAACGGATCGCCGATGACCGCCTGTTCGAAGCCGCGACGTTGCTGCTCCGAGGGTCCGGCCCAATGCAGGTCGCTGACGACGAGGACCTGCATGGCCGTGTCTGGTCCTCAGGCGACCATCCAGGCGACGATCGCCTTCTGCGTGTGCAGGCGGTTCTCCGCCTCGGTGAAGATGGTGTCGGCGTGGGTCTCGAGCGTCGTGGCGTCGATCTCCTTGCCGCGGTACGCCGGCAGGCAGTGCATCACCAGCGCCCCCGGATTCGCACGGGCCACCAGGGCGTCGTCGATCCGGTATCCGGCGAGCTCCTTCAGCCGCTGCGCCGACTCGGCCTCCTTGCCCATCGAGATCCAGACGTCGGTGTAGAGCAGGTCGGAACCCGTGGCCGCCGCCTGGAGGTCCTCGGTGCAGGTGACCTTCCCGCCGGCACGCGCCAGCAGCTCCGGCGAAGGCTGGTACGCCTTGGGTGCCGCGATCCGCAGCTCGAAGCCGAGCCGGGCCGCGGCCCAGATCCAGCTCGCGGGCACGTTGCAGGCGCCGTCGCCCACGAACGTGACCACCTTGCCCTCGATGCGTTCGCCGCGGGCTTCCTCGAAGGTGAAGATGTCCGTCAGGATCTGGCACGGATGCTCGTCGTCGGTCAGCGCGTTGACCGTGGGGATGCCCGAGAACCGGGCGAACTCCTCGACGTCGGACTGGGCGAACGTCCGGATCACCGCACCGTGGATCATGCGGCCGAGCACCCGGGCCGTGTCCCGGATCGGCTCGCCGCGGCCCAGCTGGATGTCGCCCGCGTTCAGGAAAAGCACCTCGGCCCCGAGTTCGCGGAGGCCCACCTCGAAACTGACCCGCGTGCGCGTGGAACTCTTGCTGAAGATCAGGGCCCACGTCTGGCCCGTCAGCGGCCGCGGATGGTTCCGTCGGTCCGCCTTGTACCGGGCGACTTGGTCCAGGATCGAGCGCATGTCCTCGCCGGACAGGCTCTCAAGGCTCAGCAGGTGTCTCATGGATCGGAATCCGTCCCGGAACGCGGTCCTGAAAACGGAAGCCGTGGTTGTTACACAAGCCGGTCCCGTTCCGTCACGAAATAATCGTGACGGAAAGACGACGACGTCATTCCTGGACGATCCGGTAGAAGGCCGCCGCGGCCGGGGGCTGCGGGTCGGTGAAGCTCACGACGCCGCCCGACGCCTCGATCCCGGTGGCGATCGACGAGAACGGCCCGCCCGGACCCACCGCCCTCAGGACCCCGTAACGACGTCCGGCCGCGCCCTGCCACGTCAGCACCGGCGTCCCCTCGACGCTTCCGTTGAAGCCGCGCCGCACCGGTCCTGCGAGGAACACGGCGTCGGCGTTCAACGGGTCCGTTCCCGCCGCCAACTCCAGCGCCGTGCTCACGCCGTCGCCGTCCGGATCGGCCGAGCCCACGTTCCCCAACCCCGGGAAATGCAGCAGCTCCAAGGCATCGGCCAGGCCGTTGCCGTCCACGTCGGACGTCGACGCATCGAAGCGCACCACTTCCACCTGCCGGCCCACGGGGTTGTGCAGATGCAGCAGCAGGGCCGAAGACGAACCGGAGCGGCGGCCGACCAACGTCCGGACCGTCCGGCCCTCGCGTTGCCACGGGGAGTTCCCGATGCCATGGCCGGTGGCGTCCACCTGCGGAGCCGTCGCGTCGAAGTCGGACCAGGGCCCGGTCTCGGACCCGCCCTCGGCGGTCAGCACCGCACGGTACCGGAAGGCGGAGGAAGCGGCGTCGAGGCCGATCGCCGTCGCCGGGAAGGAATGGACGAGCACGGCGTTCTGGAACACCGCGGTGTCGTGCTGGCGCGGATCCAGGACGTTGAGGACGCCGCCTTCGATCGGATCGCCGCCGGCCGACGGAACCACCGCCGAGACGAGGAAGTCGTTCGCCAGCCGGTCGTCGGTCAGGTCGTTGCCGTTGATGTTGCCACCCGTGCTGTTGACCACGCGGAAGTCCACGATGCCGTCGAGGTCGCGGTCGATGTCGAAGCCCAGCGAGTAGAACGCCGGCTGGGGCGTGATCCAACGCCCGCCCGCGGCCAGCGCCAGGAAGACGCGGCTGCGATCGAGGTCGCCGGTCGCGGCGAAGTCGCTGGCCGCCCCCGTGGCGAGCAGGTCGCCGGCGCTGCCCGGGAACGGCACGTTCCGCTGCGAGCTCGTCGCCCCCAACTGGAACACTCCCACCAGCGCCGCGAGGTTCGTCCCCGATCCCGCCGTGGGAACCGGGATCGCCCGGGCCGGATCGCCCGGCAGGCCGATGGCCAGCGCTCCCGCACGGGAGACCGCCACCGGCCGGACGATCGAGTGCCACGGCACATGCAGGCTCACGCTGCTGGAGCGGAACCAGATCTGGCCGCTGGCCTCAGGCATCTTCGGACGGAGCCGCTCTCCCTGGACGTCCGGGGTCGTCGTGTCGTCTTCCACCGGCAACGGCCGCACCGTGAGGGTGAAGGACACGACCTTCTCCTGCCCGGGCGACAGCTTCACGGAGTTGGTCGACGGGACGAGCGTGGCCACGCGTCCACCCAGGGTGTTGCTGACCACCACGGCCAACGTGGCGGTGCCGGTCCCCTTGTTCGTGATGCGGACCCGGCGCACCAGGTGGGTCGGCTCCAGGACCTCGATGTGGCCGAAGGAGAGCGAAACCTCGTCGGGAACCTCGTCGTCGCGGGCAATGATCGTCGTCGCGACCGCGGCGGCGAGGTTGACCCGCCCCGCACCGGACCTCGATTCCGCGTAGGCGATCCCGTCGCTGTTCGCGGTCCGCGCCGCGGAGTTCATCAGGGCCGCCTTGATCTCCGACGGCGTCCACGTCGGACGCAGCTGCTTGAGGATCGCCGCGGCACCGGCCACGTGGGGAGCCGACATCGACGTGCCGGTCTGGAGGATCGCCTCGGTGCCGAAGCCGGCCCGGGCCGAAGGGATCGAGCTTCCGGGGGCGGCGATGTCGGGCTTGAGCCGGGCGGTGTAGGCGACCGGGCCCCGCGAACTGGAGTCGGCGAGCTGGTCCGCCAGCTCCGGCCGCACCGTGGCCCCACGGGGTTCGAACACCACCGTCAAACCGTCCGCCACACGTCGACGGAGGATCCCGCCGTCGGTCCGCGAGATCATCACGCCCGGGATCCGGATGTCCGAGGTGTCGCCGGTCCCGCCCATGGGGAACGGGAAGCCGTCGACGTTGTTCACCATGATCACCCCGACCGCCCCGGCCTGTTGGGCCGCACGGACCTTGTTCACGAAGAAGCAGGTGCCGCGGTTGATCAGGGCGATCTTCCCCGCGAGGGCCGCTCCGTTGGTGATGAGGCCGTTGTCGCCGTCCAGGCAGGCGTCCAGGGGCAACGCCTCCACGACCTGCGCGCTGATCCGGCCGGCGACGGCGATGGGCCGGGTGAAGGCGCCTTCCACGGCCGCATAATCGCCCACCACCTCCACCGGGGCGGTGACCGTGATGGTCGAGGACGTCGAGCCGTCGTCGAAGGTGTTGGCCACCGTGATCGCCCGCGCCGCGGTGCCCGGGGAGCCGAGGATGAAGTGGGTGTTGCCCGCGTTGCCGGCGGAGATCACGACGACGCATCCGAGCGAGGCGAGGCGGTTGATGGCGTTGATCTGGCCGTCCGCGGCATCGGTGCCGAAGCCGGATCCGAGCGAGAGGTTCACCACGTCCAGCCGGTCGCTGGTGTCGCCGTTGCCGTTGGGATCCGCCGCCCAGTTCAGCGCCAACGGCACCAGGGTCGTGGTCCCACGACGACCGAAGACCTTGAGGGCGAAGAGGCTCGCCTCCGGCGCCACGCCGGGGCCCACCAGGAACGTGTTGGTGTGGACGTTGGTCCCGTACGGTCCGGCGAAGGTTGCGCCGCCCGTGAGGACGCCGTGGCCCGCCGCGATGGCCGCGACGTGGGAACCGTGCCCGTTGGCCTGAGGATCCAGCGGATCGTCATCGGCCACCGGGGACAGCGAGCCGTCGACGCCGCTCGCGTCGTAGTTGTCCCCAGCGAAGTCGCGGCCTCCGACGACCTTGGTGGTGGGGAAGTCGCGGTTGACCACGACCGAGGGGTTGTTCCCCGCGTAGGTCGCGGGATTGCCCGAACCGCCGAAGGTCGCGTGGGTGTAGTCGATCCCGGAATCCACGATGCCGATCCGGATCCCCTTCCCCGTGAGTCCGGGCACGGCCGCGCTCCAGGCCGCCGGCGCCCCGATGAACGGAACCGAAGTCGCCGTGTGCCGTTCCATCGGCACGATCTTCTCCACGGACACCACCCCCGGCTCCGCACGCAGCCCCGCCACCGCGGATTCCTCGGCCACGACCAGGATCGAGTTCTGCAGCACCTCCGTGGCGCCGATGACCTCCAGCCCCATCGAGGTCCACCGCGCCTTCATCGCGGCATGCTCGTCGCGGATACCCGCCAGGCGTTCGCGACCGGCGCGCGCCTTCGCCTCCGCGTTCCCCGGCGTCCGCTCGTTCACGTCCGCCACCGTGGCGCCCTTGAAATGGACCTGGTATGTGGCCGGCGCGGCCCAGGTCACGGCGAAGGAGGTCAGGAAGGCGGCGGACAGGAGGACTCGTTGGAGGAACCGTGTCATGGCGGGAAAGGAGGCTGTGGACGCAGGGCAAGGCTGAACAGCGCCCCGTCGGCAGGCCAGCGGTATTCGGCCGAAAGGCGGCGACGCCGGACGGAACTTCCCTTCGATCCCCCTCCGCCCTAGCGTTTCCCCATGCTGCTGGTCATCGACAACTATGACTCGTTCACCTTCAACCTCGTCCAATACCTGGGCGAGATGGGGGTGGAGATGCAGGTCCATCGCAACGACCAGATCCGCGTGGAGGACGCCCTCGCCCTCAAGCCGGAGCGCGTCCTCATCTCGCCCGGCCCCTGCTCCCCGCGCGAAGCCGGGCTCTCCAACGACCTGATCCGGGCCTTCTCCGACCGCCGCATCCCCATCCTCGGCGTCTGCCTCGGCCACCAGTGCATCGCCCACACCTTCGGCGCGACCGTGGTCGTCAACCACCGCATGATGCACGGCAAGACCTCGCCGATCTTCCACGACGGCAAGGATCTCTTCGAAGGCATGCCCAATCCGTTCGAGGCGACCCGCTACCACTCGCTGGTCGCCAAGAAGGACACCATCCCGCCCGAGTTGATCGTCACCGCCTGGACGGCCGAAGACGAGGTGATGGGCCTCAAGCACGCCACCCTGCCGATCTGGGGCGTGCAGTTCCATCCGGAGAGCATCCTCACCCAGGAAGGCCGCCGGATCCTCGCGAACTTCCTCCGACTGCACTGACCTTCCCGGCCCGCTGCGTTCTTGGCGCCGATCCCGCCCATCGAAGCAACGCCAGACCGCGCACCAAGTCGCCAAGTCGCCAAGTCGCCAGGAAGCCAAAGGAAGGCAGCGCTCAGGATCGAAAACTCCCCATTTGGCGGCTTGGCGCCTTTGCGTGAGCCCCCCTTCAGTCCCTCTCGGTCCCAAACGAAAACTCCCGCAAGAAGTCGGCATGCGACCCGTTGCGGGAGAATGGCGGAAGGGGAGGGATTTGAACCCCCGGTACCCTTGCGAGTACGCCTGATTTCGAGTCAGGTGCCTTCAACCACTCAGCCACCCTTCCACGACTCGGACCACCGGTTTCCCGGCGGGAGGCAGGTAACTAGCGGGAGCCGTCACCTTGCAGCAAGCCAAAAACCGAATCCGGCGCGCCGCGTCCGCCGGTTCCTCAATCGGCTTCCGCACGGCCTGCGTTCAGGTCAGGCTCCCGCGATGGTTCGCTCCGGAAAGGTTCTGCTCGGGATCCTGCTCCTTTGGAACGCGGTGGCACACGGCCGTGCGTCCATACCCAATCGGATCCTCGCCGGATCGCGACCCAACATAGTGGTGATCCTCACCGACGACCAGGGCTACGGCGAAGTCGGCCGCCACGGCAACCCGATCCTTCGGACGCCGAACCTCGACCGCCTCCATGCGGAAAGCACCCGCTTCACGCGGTTCCATGTCAGTCCGACCTGCGCACCGACCCGCGCCGCACTCCTCACCGGCCGCCACGAGTTCCGTTCCGGGGTCAGCCACACCATATTCGAACGGGAACGCCTTTCCCTGAAAGCCACCACGCTGCCCGATCGCCTCAGGCGTCTCGGCTACTCCACAGGAGTCTTCGGCAAGTGGCATCTCGGTGACGAAGACGCCTACCAGCCGGACCGGCGCGGCTTCGACGAGGTGTTCATCCATGGCGGAGGTGGGATCGGCCAAGGGTATCCGGGCAGCTGCGGCGACGTCCCGGGCAACACCTACCGGGACCCGTGGATCCGCCACAACGGCACTTTCGTCCAAACCCGCGGCTACTGCACCGACGTCTTCTTCGACGCCGCGACGGGTTGGATCGATTCCCGATCCGGCCGGGGCCCCTTCTTGGCGTGGCTCGCCCCGAATGCGCCCCACGACCCGTTCGTGAGCCCGGGTCCGGAATGGGAGGCGCCGTACCAAGGCCAAGGCCTATCCACGAACGCCGTCCGCTACTACGCCATGATCGCGCACCTCGACGCCGCGGTCGGACGACTCTTGGACCACCTGGACCGCACCGGGCTGTCGGAGTCCACGCTGGTGATCTTCATGACCGACAACGGGCACTCGGTGCCGTCGGTGTACAACGCCGGGATGAGGGGAACCAAGGGCACCCCATATGAAGGCGGAGTCCGGGTGCCCTCGTTCTGGCGTTGGCGCGGCCACATCGGCCCCGGACTCGACTGCAACCGGTTGACGGCACATCTCGATCTCCTTCCCACCCTGCTGGAGTTGGCCGGCGATCGTGAGGCGGGCGGCGTGGCGACGGACGGCCGTTCCTTGGTGCCGCTGCTCGCGGATCCGTCTTCGGAATGGGCGGACCGTTTTCTCTTCCTGCACTTCGGACGCTGGGAGACGGGTTCAGCGCATTCCGCGAAACACCGGCGGTCGGCCGTGATGGATTCGCGCTACAAACTAGTCGAGGACCGGGAACTCTTCGACCTGGTCGAGGATCCGGGTGAGAAGGTCAACCGCATCGCCGAACTTCCGAGGGAGGCCCTGCGCCTGAGGAAGGCCTACGACCGCTGGTGGAACGAGGTGCTGCCGGAGACCGAGGAGAATGAATGGGCGCTGGGACCCTATCGGAACCCGTTCAAGTCCGCCTTCTGGGACCAGCAGGGAGGAGGCCCGGATCCGGCATTGCTGCGCCTCATGGACCCCGCGTGGAAGTTCGATCCGGACCGCCCGGCCTTCTGAGCCCGCCCTGCAGGAGGGACCACACCCCGACCGGCGGTCGCCATTTCAGCCACGGCACCCTCCTTCGCCGAGGGAAAACCCACGGATCCCCGGCCCTGCCTTCCCACCCGACGCATCAGTGACCATGGTAGCCGCATTCACCAGAACGCTGGATGTATTCGGGATTCCCGATTCGAGATTCCCGATTTGGCAGTAGATCTCCCATTCGTAGCCGCGCTCACCACAACGCGGATTTCATCCGCCATTTCCCCACTGAAAACTGAAAACTAGAAACTGAAAACTCATCAGAGCGAGACACGGATGACACGGATCTCCCCGCACCCGTAGGAGACGACGTGAGGAGTCTCAACCTCCTTGAATCTGGTAAACCGTAAGTCACAAACCGCAAGTCACCTCACACTCTTCCCATGAACTTGTTCTCAAATGCTTCTCCCGCTGAGACGCTGAGACGCTGAGAAGAAGTTCACAACCAAGGGTACCAAGGGTGCCCAGCGCCCTCTGAGGTATGGAGTCCCGCCTTGAGGCGGCGAAAATCGAATCCGTAAGAAGAGTCTGACCTTCCTAAGCAAACACGAAACGACCCATCTCCTTCGCTGGGTACCTATTCCCCGCGTTCCCACTGAAAACTGAACACTTGAAACTGAAAACTCCCCGAGACTGGTCTTCCGCCAACCCCTGATATCCTCAACCCGGTTCCGGACCCAACAACGCAAAGCATTCGTTTCGAGACACTTCAACAGAACCGACTCCACTCCGATTCCAACGATATCCGCGACTCGAATCGATTTGGGATTTCCGACCGGTCAAACCGGCGCCCATTTGGGCCGGGATATCCGCGACTCGTTTCTTGACCGAAGCGTCCAACTGGCCAC
>JAIXUV010000140.1 GCA_027483345.1 Verrucomicrobiales bacterium
ATTCGCAGGGCCGCACGGTGGACTTCCGGAACACCATCATCCTGCTGACCTCGAACGTCGGCTCCGAGACCATCCGCAAGCAGTCGGTGATGGGCTTCTCCAAGTCGACCGACGACTCCACCTACGAGTCGATGCGCGGCCGGATCCTGGACGAGGCGAAGAAGTTCTTCCGTCCGGAGTTCCTGAACCGCCTGGACGACATCATCGTGTTCCGCACGCTGGGCCGGCCGGAGCTCAACACCATCCTCGAACTCGAAGTCGCCAAGGTCCTCGAGCGTCTCCGCCGCCGCAACGTGGTGGTGGTGCTCGACGACAAGGCCCGCGAGCTGCTCATCGAGAAGGGCTTCGATCCGCAGTATGGTGCGCGTCCCATGCGCCGTGCCGTGGAACGCTACCTCGAGGACCCGTTGGCCGAGGAGATCCTGCGTGGAACCCTCATCGACGGCGAGCCGGTCACCGCGACTGCCGAGGGTGAAAAGATCCTCTTCCGCCAGAAGAAGGATCCCGCCGCCGAAGGCGCCTTGAGTTCCTGATTCCACCGGTTTCATCCGGGCAGCAACGAAGCCGTCCCCGCCGTTTCGGGGGCGGCTTCGCCGTTTTGACCGAATCCGCATTGGATTTCCCCGTGTGCAGGGGCTATCTCCTCCGTCCGGTGTTCATCCCGATCTACCAGCGGATCACATCCTTCCTGCGGGACCTCGGTGAGGTCTCGCTCCTGGGTGCCGAGGTCGTCCGTTCTTTCCGCCTGAACAGGCCGTCGTGGAAGGATTTCGTCTACCAGCTCCACTTCATCGGCGTGAAGAGCCAGAGCGTGGTCATCACCACGGGCGCCGCCACCGGTATGGTCCTCTGCGCGCAGACCTACTTCCAGTTCCACAAGGTCAAGATGGACACCGCCACCGGCGCCGTGGTGAGCGTCGGCATGAGCAGCGAACTGGGGCCGGTGCTCGCCGCCCTGATGCTCACCGGCCGGGTCGGCGCGGCGATGGCGGCCGAGCTCGGCACCATGAAGGTCACCGAGCAGATCGACGCCCTCCGGACCCTGGCGGCCCATCCGGTCGACACGCTCGTCGTGCCACGGTTGCTCGCCCTGCTCGTCTCGGCGCCCCTGCTCACCGCGGAGGCCATCCTCGTCGGCATCACCGCCAGCTGGCTCATCGGGGTGAAGCTGCTCGGCATCGACAGCGCCTACTACCTCGTGAACATGAACCGCTACACGATCCCCGAGGACGTGTTCAACGGCCTGGTCAAGTCGGTGGTCTTCGGCGTGATCATCGCGATGGTCAGCTGCAACAAGGGTCTGACCTGCCGCGGCGGCGCCGAAGGGGTTGGGCGCGCCACGACCGAGGCGGTCGTGATCGCCAGCATCAGCATCCTGGTGACCAACTTCTTCCTCACCCTGTTCCTCGCCCGCCTCATCAAGGGCTGAGCCATGATCGAGGTACGGGATGTCCACAAGTCCTTCGGTGAGCAAAAGGTGCTCCGTGGGGCGACCCTGACCATCGCCAAGGGGGAGGCCGTCGTGATCATCGGCCGAAGCGGCGGTGGGAAGAGCGTCCTGCTCAAGCACCTCATCGGTCTGCTGCCCCCCGACCGCGGCTCGGTGTTGGTCGCCGGGGAAGACCTCGCCTGCATGGACGAACGGCGGCTGCTCCAGGTGCGGCGCCGCTTCGGCATGCTCTTCCAGATGGCGGCCCTTTTCGATTCGCTCAACGTCTATGAGAACGTGAGCTTCGTGCTGCGTCGGGAAAGGCGCTACACCGAGGGCGAGATCCGTCGCCAGGTGGCCGAGGCCCTCGAGATGGTCGAATTGCCCGGCATCGAGGAGAAGCTGCCCTCCGAACTCTCCGGCGGCATGCGCAAGCGCGTGGGCCTCGCCCGTGCCATCATCTACCGTCCGGAGATCGTGCTCTACGACGAGCCCACCACCGGACTCGATCCGGTGGCCGGGGACCGCATCGACCGGCTCATCCGCCGCGTGTGGGAACAGCTCCACGTCACCAGCATCGCCGTCACCCACGACATGAAGAGCGCCCGCACCATCAGCAACCGGATCCTCATGCTCCATGAGGGCGTCATCTACGCCGACGGCCCGACCGACTCGATCCTCGGCTCCTCCGATCCCATCCTCCACCGCTTCGTCAACGGAATCTCCACGCCCCAGAACGAGGGCCCCTGAACATGGAACCCAAGTCCCTGGCCAACAAGGTCGGCCTCTTCGTCCTCGCCGGTCTCGTCATCATCGCCGCCCTGATCCTGAACTTCAGCAAGGGCGCGTCCTTCTGGAAGAAGGGCCGCGACATCATCGTGACCTCCGGCAACGTCGGCGGCCTGCGTGCGGGCGCGGTCGTCACCATGTCCGGGGTCCAGGTCGGTCTGGTCCAGGATGTCCTCCTCTCCGAGGACGGCCGGTCGGTCCGTATCGTCTGCCGGATCGAGTCCCCGGTGGCGATCCACGGTGACGCCCGCTTCGACATCGAGCAGAGCGGCTTCCTCGGCGACCAGTACATCGCGATCATCCCCACCCTGAACGCCGCGCCTCCGTTGGCCGACGGCGCGGTGGTGAAGGCGGCGGACCCGTTCAACCTCCAGGAGGCCGCCCGCGGGATGATGGGATTGATGAGCAAGCTCGAGGCGACCGTCACCCGCGTGGACTCCGCTGTGGACCGCGTCGACCGGATCCTCCTCGCCGAGGCCGCCCTGCGGGATCTCACCAACACCATTGCCAACCTGCGCAAGACCTCCGAGAAGGCGGATCTCACCCTTGAGGAGGCCCATCTGCTGGTCCGCGACGGCCGCCCCGCGGTGGTGGCGACGCTGACCAACGTCAACGCGCTCACCCTGCGCATGGCCGCCGTGGCCGACCGCATCGGCGGGCTCGTCACCAACGCCGACCAGGTCGTCGTCGAGAACCGGGAGTCCGTGCGCGAGACCCTGGCCTCTCTCCGCGACACCGCCGCCGGCCTCAAGGGGATCTCGGCTGACCTCCAGGCCGGTCGAGGCGCCGTCGGGGCGCTGCTCAAGGATCCGGGCGTCCAGGTCCAGGTCACCTCGGCCGTCGCCAACCTCAACCTCGTCTCCAGCAATGTCGCCAAGCATGGACTCCTCTGGTCCCCGAAACGGCTCACCCCGCTGACCAACGACACCCGCTACTCCGGCCGGGGTCCCTTCCGCTGATGCCCGACTCCCCGGTCACGCCGCCACGGCGGGCGATGCCGCCCGGGGCCTTCACCACCATCCTCCTGGCGGTCTACCTCGTCGTCTTCGAGGTCTGGATCCGTTTGTCCCCGGTGTGGAGCCGGCTGAGCGCGGTGCCGCTCTGTGTGGCGCTGACGCTGTTCCTTCTCCGCGCCCGTCGGCGCGGGGAGTTTCTCTCGCCCCTGGACGTCGGGCTCCACCTTGCCGTCGTCCTCGACCTGCTCGTCGAGGGGCTTGCGGTCGGGTTCCATGAAGGGCATGGGCACGTGCTCTGTGCGGCGGGTTTCGCCGTGGTCCTCTTCGGCTATCGCGGATGGCAGTGGCGGCGGGTGGGTTCGCGGCTCGCGCAACTGGATTCGTCGACGGCTGGCGCCCGGAGGATTCCCGATGCAGTTTCCGGCATGGACGAATCCAAGGATTGGGAGGCGCAGTTCCTTCAGGTGTTCCGGAACGGTGCAGAGGCCTGGCGCCTTGGACGCCGGACTCCGGCCACGATGTTCGCCGGGCCGGACGTCGCCTTCCTTTCGTCGATCGGCTGTTCCGCGCAGGAGCTGTTCGACTTCGTCGACGACTTCCTCGTCTACGGCGAACCCGATGCGACCACGGCCCTCGAGATCCAACGCCTGCGGCGCGACTACTTCCTCGGCGTCCAGCAGGGGCGTCCCAGCCCGCATCGGGCCCGGATGGAGGAGCTTCCGGCGAAGTCGGCCGCGGTGGACGGCATCGCCTGGCTGCCCCGGCTGCTGGTGAAGGCGCGTCTGAAGCTGCGGGGCGAGATGCCGGACGACCTGATGTACGGGTGCGGTGGTGACCGTCCCTTTCTCAGACGCATGGGGACGGACCTTCCGGAGTTCCTGCGCTGGGTCCGCGACGCCGGCGACGACGACCGGAAGGTCATCGACCAACTGAAGTCCCGCGCCGGCGTGCGTTGAGCCCGTGCCGTGCCGGTCGGGCGAAAAGCGAACGGCCGCCTCCCTGGCTTGGGAAGCGGCCGTTGCCGGTGGAAAGGTGGCTCAGTTCAGCGCTTCGTAGACCTTGCCGACCATGTCCTTGGAAGGCGTCAGGGTCTTGGAACCGGGCTTCCACTTCGCGGGGCACGCCTGTTCCGGGTGCTTCACGAGGTAGGTGTTGGCCTCGACCTTGCGGAGGAGTTCGTCCGCGTCGCGGCCGACGTTGTAGAAGTTGATCTCGCTCGAGACGAGGCGCCCTTCGGGGCTGATGATGAAGGTGCCGCGCAGCGCCAGGCCGGAGCCGCCATCATAGACGCCGAACATCTTGGAGACGATGCCGGTGGGGTCCGCGGCGAGGCCGTAGCGCACGTTCTGGAGCAGCTTCTCCGAGTTGCGCCACGCGAGGTGGGCGAACTTGGTGTCGGTGGAGACGCCGTAGATGTCGCAGCCGAGGGCCTTCAGAGTGTCCTGCTTCTCGGCGATGTCGGCCAGTTCGGTCGGGCAGACGAAGGTGAAGTCGGCCGGATAGAAGACGAGGACGATCCAACGTCCTTCGCGCTTGGCGCCTTCCAGGGAGAACTTCCCGAAGTCGCCGGCGGCGGGATCGTAGGTTTCGAGTTCGAAATGGGGCACGTCTTGGCCCACGCGGATTGGTGTGATGTCGCTCATGTTGGAATTCCCGAAGTGATGGTCCCGTGACGGGATCGGATGCAGAGGTGGTAGCACGGATGTCGGCCGGTGCAAATCCGGGGAAGCGTCCGCGGCGGCGCTTTTGACGTCCAACAACCCTCGGGTACCGTGGGGCATGCAGATCCGTATCCTGTCGCTCGTGGTCACCGCCGCATGGGCGGCCTCATTGCTCCACGGGGGCGAAACCTGGCCCCAGTGGCGCGGCCCGACGCGGGACGGCCAGTTCTCGGGTCCCGCCTGGCCGGATTCGCTGGAGGAGGCGCGGTTGGTCCAGCGCTGGCGGTTCCCCCAGGGACCGGGTTACTCCGGGCCGATCGTCACCGCGGACACGGTCTTCACCACGGAGACGGTCGCGAAGAAGTCGGAGCGGGTCACGGCCCTCGACCGGTCCACCGGCAAGCCGCGTTGGACCCGTGAATGGGAGGGCTCGCTCAGCGTGCCCTTCTTCGCCAAGTCCAACGGCGACTGGATCCGCTGCACCCCGGCCTGGGATGGCACCAACCTCTTCGTGGGTGGCATGCGGGACGTCCTCGTGGCGTTGGACGGCGCGACCGGGACCGAGCGTTGGCGCCTGGACTTCGTGAAGGACTCCGGTTCGGACCTCCCGACCTTCGGGTTCGTCTCCTCTCCGTTGGTGGATGCGGGCTCGTTGTACGTCCAGGCGGGCGGGGGAGTGGCGAAGGTCGAGGCCGCCTCGGGGAAGATCCTTTGGCACACCTGCAAGGATGGCGGCGGGATGATGGGGAGCGCGTTTGGTTCGCCCGTGATCCTGACCCTCGCTGGCCGCCGCCAACTCGTGGTCCAGTCTCGGACGCGTCTGCTCGGCGTCGGTCTGGAGGACGGTGCCGAACTCTGGTCCCTGCCGGTGGAATCCTTCCGCGGGATGAACATCCTCACGCCGGTCCAAGCGGGGCCGGACCGTCTGTTCACCAGCACCTACGGCGGAAAGACGCTGGGAATCGACCTCCGCAAGGACGGTGACGCGTTCCGGGCGGCGGTGGCCTGGGAGTTCAAGGCTCAGGGATACATGACCTCGCCGGTGGTCGTGGGCGAGCACGCCTACCTCCAACTCCGAAGCCAGCGCGGCCTGTGCATCGACCTGCGCGACGGCAAGGAAGCATGGACCACCCGCGAGAGCTTCGGGAAGTACTGGAGCCTGGTGGCCAACCGCGACCGCATCCTCGCCCTCGACGAGCGTGGTGAGTTGATCCTCTTCCGGGCGGATCCTGCGAAGTTCGAGGTGCTCTCGCGGCGGAAGATCTCCGAATCCGACACCTGGGCCCACCTGGCGGCGGCGGGGAACAACCTCTACGTGCGCGCCCTCGACGGCATCACCGCCTGGGACTGGGTTCCTGCGCCGACGCGGTGACCTTCAGGCGGCCGGTGGCGGTGGCTGCGGGCTGCCGGAAGGAGGATGTGTCGGCGAAGTCGGGGCGGCCTTCTTCCTCCAAGGCATGTCCGGGAACTTCTCCGGCATCTTGAAGGCCTGGGCCTTCGGCTGTGCCATCCGGAGTTCCGGATCTTCGGAGTCCTCCCCGGGCTTCGCGCCCGGAGCGGTCATGTTGCCCTTCCAGGAGGCGATCCTCGCCTGGAGGCCGTGTTTCTCCGCGGTCTGCTTGTCCCCGGACTTCATGTAGAAGAGGGACAGGTTGGTGTGCACCAGCTGTTCGTTGGGCTTCAGCTTCTCCGCCTTGTGGCCCTCGGCGATGGCTCCGGCGTAGTCGCCCAGTCGGTAGAGGCTCATGGCCAGGCCGAGCCGGCCGTCGAAGTGGTCCGGATCGGACTCGAGGATCCGGTGGAACTTGGAGATCGCGGTGTCGTAGGCGCCGGTCGAGTAGTCGAACATGGCGTCGTCGAATTGGTCCTGGAGATCGGGCATGGCTTGGGACTGACCGCGTCAAACTGCTCCGGGACGGACGGGTCGGCAAGGCGGGGTTGGTGGCCCGATGCGATCTTCCGGCACGACGGGATTGGCATCTTGGGCGACCCTCCCCAGAGTGTCGCGGCTCATGAGCCCCAGCGCCGATGTTCGGCTACTCTCCACGGATTTCGACGGCACCATCCACGAGGACTTCGCGACACCGCGGATTCCCCATGCGTTGCAGGAAGCGATCGCGGCCTTCCAGGCGCGCGGTGGACTCTGGGTCATCAACACCGGACGGGAGATGGCCAGCCTGATGGAATCGCTGGGACGCGGGCACGTGTCCGTGCAGCCGGACTACCTCATCCTGGTCGAGCGCGAGATCTACCGCCGGGACCACGGCCGGTATGTGCCGGTCGAGCCTTGGAACGGACGTTGCACGGCGGACCACGCGGAGTTGTTCCGAGCCTCGGAACAGCCGATCCGACGGCTGATGGAATCGCTGTCCGAAAGGTTCGACGCCACGTTCTATCAGGACGCCTTCTCTCCGTTGTGCGTCATCGCCCGGTCCAATCCGCAGATGGATGCGATCCAGGCGGAGCTGGACGCCTTCTGTGCCGGCATTCCGACCCTTTCCGCCGTACGCAACGACGTCTATGTGCGCCTGAGCCATGTCGGCTACAGCAAGGGCACGGCGTTGTCGGAACTCGGGCGGATCGTGGAGATCGGGCCCGAGGGCCGCTTCGCGGCCGGGGACCATCTCAACGACCTGTCGATGCTGCGTCGGGAACACGCCCACCACCTGGCGTCGCCTTCCAACGCGTTGCCGGTGGTGAAGAGCCAGGTCGTGGCCGAGGGCGGTTACGTGGCCTCGATGACCGCCGGCAACGGGATCCTGGAGGCGCTGCGCCGCCTGGGACTCTGAGCCCGGGGTGGCGGTTCACTCCTTCGTGCGGATCCGTGCGAGGGTCTTCTCCAACCGTTCCACTTGGGGAGGCAGCAGGTGTTCGTGCCGGATCAGCTCGGCCTCCGACAGCACGTTCCGGGTGTCGTTCCGCGACTCGGCGATGCGGAATCTGGCGAAATGGAGGACGGAGGCCTCCGCCTCGTTGAAGGTGCGGGTCGCGAGGGGACGCATCCGGAATTCGGCGTCCTCGACGCGACCGGCGTTGATGAGGGCGAGGACGTGGTTGAGCAGGAGGTCGATCGACGTGCTGTTCTGGGTGAAGAGGCGCAGCGAGAGGGTGACGGCCTCCTCGACCTGGGCTTCGGTCGCGATCAGCACCGCTGCGCGGTTGTTGGCGATGCGGTTGTCCGCGGGGTTGAGTCGGTAGGCCGCCTCGGTTGCCTTCACCAGCGCCGGCATGTCCCGGGCCTCGTAGGCGGCGACACTCGTCTCGAACCAGAATCCCGGGTCGGAGGACATCGCCCCGGCCTGTTCGAGGAGTATCTCGAGGGCGATCGTCGCACGCCCCTGCTTTCGGAGCTCGATCGCCGTCTGCACCGCGAGTTCCGGGGTCGGGAAACGCGAACCGCGGATCTGCTCGAAGACCTGGTCCGCGGACTCCCCGCGACCGGACTGGATGTCGATATAGCCTTCGAGGAACCAGCTGAAGGCGGAGAGTATCCCGTTCAGGCTCGGTTCGGTCCTCATCCGCACCGCGACTTCCTGCAGTTCCTTCCACGACTTCAGCTTCTGGAGGAGTTGGGAGGTGCTGATCCAGAGATTGGGCGCGTAGGGGAACTCCCCGAGTTGTTGGAGCCCGAAGTCGGCGGCGTATCGGGTCATCCCGAGAGCGTCGAAGATCATGGCCATCCCGGCGGCCTCGGAAGGGGATGCCGGTGCCGCGGTGAACCGCCGGGCGAGGCCTGCGGCCTCGGCGGTCTTGCCGGCGGTCACCAGCAGGTTCCAGTGACGGACGTGGTCCAGCGGTTGGTCCTCATGCCGGGTTGAAAGCTGGTCCAAGGCGTCCTTGTAGGTCGTGAGGTCGGAGATCTCGGCCGAGACGGCCAGTTGGAGACGGGTTGCTGTGGTTCCCGTTTCAAGGGACTGGCGCGC
Organism: Verrucomicrobiales bacterium; assembly: GCA_027483345.1. Classification (GTDB taxonomy): domain Bacteria; phylum Verrucomicrobiota; class Verrucomicrobiia; order Limisphaerales; family UBA9464; genus SXXZ01. Next base: position 8,759 of record JAIXUV010000140.1, read on the forward strand.
GGCCGCGAGTTCCCGGCGGGCCGACTGCATCCCCGCAGGAGGGCCCCACGCCGCCCTCCATGCGGTCACCAGCAGGCGCGAGCCCGGTGTCGCGGCGAGGTCCTCCGGGTGCGCGGCGACCAGGTCGCCGAGCTTCCTCATGGATTCCGTGTTGAACAGGGCCTCCGCGTAGAGACGGTTCATCTCCGGGTTCCGATCCTTCCCGAACCGTTCCAGCAGCGGTGCCGTCAGCTCGTGGACCCGGGCCCGGTTGTAGAAGCGGGCGACGCGCAGCGCCTCCACTCCATTGGTCCCTGTACGCTTCAGCAGTTCCTTTCCGGCGCTGAGGCCGACGATGAGTTCGGAGCGCGGCACGATATCGAGACCTCCGAGGGTGTCCACGATCGCGCGATAGACATCGAGGTTGGCCGGGTCGTTGGCCGCGGCCGACCGCCAGGTGGTCGTCGCATCCCGGATCAGGTTCCGGGCGGCTAGGGATCGGGCGGCACGGTCCAAGGACCTCGCCTGGACGCGGTCGAGGTAGCTGATCCGAACCGGCGGATCGACCTCGGGCGTGGATGCGACGTGGATCTTCGCGATGAAGAGCAGCCCCCCGGCCACCAGGAGCAGGAAGACGGAGACCGTCCTGCGGAACCATCTGTCATACAGCAGGGTCCGAAGCGTGCTGCTCTCCAATTCGCGCTTTGGCGCGGAAGTTTCCTGTGATGTGCCTTTCGCTTCCATGATCTTAGTTTCCCAATCCAAGGCGACGCGTCTCCTTGTCCAGCCATTCGGCCTGCGCCGACTTCAGGAACCGCTTTTCGATGAGGGGGAATTCAGCGGCGGCGGCGGCGCTGTCGCCCTCGATGACTCCGATCTCGAAACGCGCAAGGTGGATCAGCGTGGCCTCCAGGGCGCCCATGGTCTCGGGCCTAAGCACTTCGAGCTCCTGGCGCGCCTGGCCAGTCCGACGATTGAGGACCAGGGCGAGGATGTGGTTGATGCGCGCCGCGAGGTCCCCCGGATTCCGGGCCACCCGCCGAAGGGTCAATTCCACGGCCCGGGCCGGCTGCTCGCGGAGCATCAGGAGCGCGGCCGCCAGGTTGTTGATGATGAGCGGTTCGTCGGGGCTGATCTGGTAGGCTTTCTCGTTGGCGGTCAGCATCAGGCGGATGTCGTCGGTCTGATAGGCCGCCAGACCGAGGCGGAACCAGTAGTCTGCCCGTCCTCCGAAGGTCTTCTCCATCCCTTCGAACAGGCTCCGGGCCACGTCCGGATGTCCCAGTTGCTGCAGTTGGACGGCGCACCGGTAGCCGATGAGGGGATCGGAGATGTGGGACCGGAGCATCTCCTGGAACTCGAGCGAACCCACCTTGCGCAATTCCGCCTCGGGCATTCCGCCGCTCTGTCGGACGGCCATGACGGCGCCATACCCTTCGAGGAACCAGCCGTAGCCCGGGACCTCCTGGCGCTGTCGGGGATCGTTCCGGAGCTGGAGGCCGAGGATCCGCAGCTCCCCCCACCGGCCGGCGTTCCCGAGCATCTCGGCCATCGCCACCCAGACCTGCGTGTGGAAGGAGAAGATCTCCAGGTTCCGCTGCATCAGCTGGATCGCCTCGTCCTTCAGTCCGAGGATGTTGAGCAGGTTGGCTATCCGGATCAGCTCAACCGGCGTCCTCGGTTTGGAATTGACCTTGCGCGCCAGCTGGGCGGCCTCCGCGGAACGACCGGTCTGGATCAGGAGGGTCCAATGTCCGGCATGGTGCGAAAGGGTGTCGGCGTGCCGGTCCACGAGGAACTCGAGGGAGCGTGCGAAGGACTCGGCATCCTGACGGCTTGCGGCCAACTGGAGATGGACCTGATGCGCCAACAGGGCGGTGGAAGGTTCCTCGAGGAACCGCCGTAGCCGGGCCTGGCCTTCGGAGATGCCGATCACCGGTCCCCATCCGGCAGCCCACGCCGCGTGGTAGACGGCCAGTTCCGGGTCGGCTGCGAAGGCCTCCGGCGACTCGCTCCAGAGCGCGCCGAAGAGTTCCATCTGACCGCTGCGGTACGCGGCCTTGATCAGGGACCGCCGGGCGGCCTGGGAAAGGACCTGCCTGTGCGGAAGCAGCATGGAGATGTTGAGGTCGTCCAAGGCGTACTTCTCGCAGATGTCCCCGAGCAGCGTCAGGTTGACGGCGTTGGTCCCGTCGAGTCGGAACAGCCAGAAGAGCTGCTGGATTCCCCGGCCAAGCTCACGTCGTTCCGGGTCGGGCAACGCCAGGACAGCACGCACGAGTCCCCGGTTGGCCTCGATGTCCGCGGCGTTGTTGGCGACGGCGCCGGCCCAGGTCTGGATCGCCTCGTTCCACTGGCCGGCCGACTCCGCGGCGCGGGCGGTCCGGGACAGCGACCGGACCTGAAGCCGGTCGAGCAGGCTGACCCGGACCTTGGGCTCGAAACCCGACGGGGTCGAAGTCCATATCTTGGGCAACCCGACCAGGGCGGCGACGCAAAGGAGTGCGGAGACGACCACCGCGACCATGAAGCGCCGTTCCACCATCATCTGGCGGAACAGGGGGAACTCGATCCGGCTCGGATCGCGAATCGAGTCTTTCTTGTCCTCCTCCTCGGGGTCCTCTGGAAGTGGATCGGCCATGATGGTTCAGGAATCCAGATGACGTCGGACTGCGAGCACCTTCGTGGTGGTGGACGCGCCGGAGAGGCTCAGGGAACCGGCCGCTGCCGGGAAAAGGACGAAGTCGCCCGGCGAAACGCGGGCGGCTCCGGAGCCTGCCATGGCATCGACCGAGCCCGCGACGCCGGCGAGGACGACAGGGCCGTCGTTGTTTCCAAGGACATGGCTGCGACCGGGTTCGATCTCGAGGAGGTCGATGTCGAACAACACATTTCGGATCAGCGGCCTGTTCCATACCCCGGGGGCCACCCGGGACCTGATTTCCGGGATCAACGCCGGCAAGGTGTCCTCGAAGTCAATCGATTCGAAGGCCTGCTCGAGGTGCAGGTCGCGCGGACGGCCATCCTTGTCCACACGGTTCCAGTCGAAGACACGGTAGGTGGTGTCGGAGTTCTGCTGGACCTCGAAGACGACATTGCCGGCTCCCAAGGCGTGGACGCGTCCGCTGGGCAGGAACATCGCGTCGCCGGCCCGCACCCGGTGGCGGTGGAAGCACTCGGCGACCGATCCGTCACGGGTCCTGGCCTCGAAGACCGCACGGGTGACACCCGGTTGCAATCCCACGTGGATCGTCGCCTCAGGGGAAGCCTGGGCGATGTACCACATCTCCGTTTTGGGCTGGCCGCCGAGCCTTTCTGCCTTTGAGGCCGGCGGGTGGACCTGGAGGGAGAGGTCCGCTCGGGCGTCGAGGATCTTGATCAGCCAGGGGAAGCGGCCAGCCTGCGACGGGAGCCCGCCCAGCATCTCGTCCGGAAATCGTTCGAGAAGTTCGCGCAGCGAGGTGCCCTTCCAGGGACCTGTGGCCACCACGGAGACCTCCTCGGGCCGGTCGACAATATCCCATGATTCCCCAATGGACAGGTCGGGCGACGCGGACCTGCCGAAGAGCCGGACAAGGGAGTCCCCGCCCCAGATGCGCTCCTTGAGGATGGGTACGAAGGAAAGGGGACCGTCCGGAATCATGCGGCGACCGGCTTCGGTTCGGTGAAGTGACCGAAGGCGCGGAACTTGGCGTAGCGACGCGCGAGCCGGTCCTCCTTCGACAGGGCCTGGACCTCGTCGAGATGTCGGAGAAGTCCTTCGCGAAGCGTTGTCGCAGTGGCGTCGGGATCGTGATGGGCGCCGCCGAGGGGTTCCTGGAGCACCTCGTCCACGAGACCCGCGGCCTTGAGGTGGGGAGCGGTGATCTTCAAGGCCTCCGCCGCCTTCGGCGCCGCCGTGCGGTCCTTCCAGAGGATCGCCGCGCAGCCTTCCGGGCTGATCACGGAATAGTAGGCGTTCTCGAGGATCAGCACGCGGTCCGCCACGCCGATGCCGAGGGCGCCACCGGAACCGCCCTCGCCGATGACGCAGGCGATGATCGGGACCTCGAACACCATCATCTCACGCAGGTTCACCGCGATCGCCTCGGCGATGTGACGTTCCTCGGCGCCGATGCCGGGATAGGCGCCGGCCGTGTCGATGAGGGTTACGATCGGCAGCCCGAACCGGTCGGCCAGCTTCATCAGGCGCAGCGCCTTGCGATAGCCTTCGGGATGGGCGGAACCGAAGTTCCGGAGGATGTTCTCCTTGGTGTCGCGGCCCTTCTGGGTGCCGATGACCACCACCCGCCGCCCGCCCAGCTTGGCGAACCCGCCGACCATCGCCCGGTCGTCGGAGAACAAACGGTCCCCATGCAGTTCCTCGAATTCGGTGAACGCGGTCCGTAGGTAGTCCAAGGTGTACGGCCGACGCGGATGACGGGCCAACTGCACCCGCTGCCACGAGGTCAGGTTGGAGTAGAGCTGCTTCTGCGCCTCGAGGATCTTCCGCTCGAGGCCCTGGATCTCCTCTTCCCAGCTGATTCCCAGGGAATCGGTCTCCGGATGCGCCCGCAATTCGTCGAGCTTGCGCTGCAGTTCGGCGATCGGTTTTTCGAAATCGAGATAGTGTCTCATCGGCTCGGACGGCCCCACGACCGCCCGGTTGAACGGTATGCACCCGGTCCCAAACCGGGCAACGGCGGAGTTGGGCCGCGTCCCACCGTCCGTTCACAATCAGGAACCTGGCTGGAACAGGCGGACCAAGGCCGCGGCGTTGAGCAGGGCTTTCGGCGCGAAGGAGCCGAGCTCGACGTACTCGGGCACCTTCGAGCCGTCGGCGCTGCGTTCCGAACAGTGGGCGTTCCCTCCGGCCGGACCGAGGCCATCCAGGGTCGCTACGGACTCCCACAGGTGGTTGCCGTCGCTGAGTCCCCCGCGTTCTTCGCCCTCGATCGGGATGCCCAGCCCGGCGGCCGTCGAAATCCAGTGTTGGAGCAGCACCTCGGTCCCGGGATTCACCGGCCAAGGTGCGGTCTCGGTCTCGATCCGGACGTGGACCTCGGCCGGATGTCCATCGGCACGGCTCCGTAAGTCCCCGGTTCCGGCCAAGGCGAGCAATCCCGCCCGGGCCGACGCGTAGGCGGCGGGATCGAACGCCCGGAATTCTCCCTCGGCCAAAGCCGACTGGGGCACACGGTTCAAGCCGCCGCCTCCTTCGATCCGGCCGACGTTGACGGTCAGCAGCCGGGTGGGATCGGTGAGCGCCTCGGCCTGGAGGATGCGCCGGGCGAGTTGGGAGATGGCGTTCACTCCCCGGGCGTGGTCGACGCCGGCGTGGGCGGAGCGTCCGTCCGCCCACATGCGGAACGTTCCGCGTCCCTTGCGCGCCCGCACCAGGCGGCGCATCGACCCGCGGCTCCCCTCCGCCTCGAAGACCAGCGCTGCGCGGGCGCCTGAACCCAGTCGTCGGACCAGCTCCGGTCCGAAGTCCGGCGAAAGCTCTTCCTCGGCGGCGTTCAGCCCGATTACCCAGCGTGTCCCGCCGAAGACCTCGGGCGCTGCGGCGCGCAGCGCGTGCAACACCAGCCAGATCATCACCGTGCCACCCTTGATGTCCTCGGTCCCGGGTCCGTAGGCCCGGTCGTCTTCGCGGAGCCACCGGAACCCATTGCGCTCCTCCTCCTCCGGCGGGAACACCGTGTCCAGGTGCGAGACGAGCCCGAGCGAAACGGGTGCCCCGGAGGCCTCCGGACGCGACAGGAACAGGTGACAGCCATAGCCGGGAACGACCGATGGAACCGACTCGGCCACGAACCCCAACGGGGCGAAGGCCTCGGCGGTGAACGTGGCCAGCCGTGCGACGCCTTCCGGGTTCCGGGTCCAGCTGTTGATCCCGACCATCGCGCGCAGCAGTTCGAACGCCTCGGGCAGGCGGCGTGCGATCTCGTCGCGGAGAACTTCTACCGGGGCCATGACGTGGTGTTCCTTCAACGCGCTGTTCCGTATTTCAGTTGGCCCCATTCAATGCCTGCGAGACGTGACCCCACCCGGCATCGCCAAGGCACCAAAGGGGAAGCCGGATCCAGAGCCAAAGCGGCGGACACCGGCCGGCGTCCCGTCTTTCCACCATAAGAGCCGCGGTTTCCGGCCCGACACCTCGCGTCTTTGCGTCTTTGCGTGAGGGACTTCCCCGCATGGGCTCACTTGGCCTTCGCCTTGGGAGGAGGCGCGTGGAAGAGCTCCTCCGGCTTCAGACCGGTGAGGCGTTGGATGCCGTTCAGAAGCCGCATGAGGGCCCAGATCATCATCCCCATGCTGGGCACCACGATCACCGGCCAGGACATCCAGCTCATGCGGCCGAGCTGACGGTTCCATTCCTCCGAGGCCGGCTCGGCCTTCAGCAGCCACATCGCGAGCCCGAAGTTGAGGGCGGCGCTGAGGAGGAACGACACGGTGAGGAGCCAGGACGAGGAGACCAGCAGCCGCTGGAAGCCGGCTTCCGCCTGGCGCTCCCGGAGCGCGTCCGCGACGCGGCGGGTGTCGAGCACCTGGTCGTTGTAGAGCAGTTCGCGGACGAGCGGTTTTCCGCCCAGCAGGGAGACCGGGATGGCGATCCCGATGAGGGCGGGGATGCTCGCCTCCTTGATCGCGTACCACAGGGCGGTCGCGCGCCACCAGCCGAGGTGGGTGCCGACGCCGAGCCCGCCCGACGCGAGCGTTCCCACGATGCCCAGGATGGAGAAGAGGTTCCACTTGCGGCGCAGGAACCAGTCCCAGATGCCGTAACCGAGCGGCAACGACAACGCCACCACCAGCGCCCAGAGCGGCCCGAGCCGGTCCGCCTTGCTCAGCTTGTCCAGGATCAGTCCGGGCAGGAAGACGTTGCAGGCGAGGTTCAGCAGCAGGTTCTCACGCGGCGGGGGCGTGCTGGATGTCGGCGACTCGGCCATGGTCGCGGCGAAGCGTGCCGTTCCCTTTCCGAATCGGAAGCCGAATCGGCAGCCCGCCTGCCGCTGGCATCCGGAAGCGCGTTTCCCTTTGCGCCACGGGGCCGCCTCGCCCGACTCTCAGCCCATGCCGTCTCATGTCATCGCCGTGGCCAACCAGAAGGGTGGCGTCGGCAAGACCACCACCAGCGTCAACCTCTCTGCCGCCCTCGCGGCCCTGGGGCACCCGGTGCTGCTCATCGACATGGATTCCCAGGCCAACGCCACGAGCGGTCTCGGCCTGGACAAGCTCGAGGGCGGTTCCGTGTACCGTCCGCTGCTCGGCGAAGGGACGTTGGAGGAAAGGGTCCGCGCCACGGCGCTGCCGAACCTCTCCGTCATCGGCAGCGAGGTGGACCTCTGCGGCGCCGAGGTCGAACTGGCCCGGGCCGAGGACTACCTCCATCGGCTCAAGAACGCCCTGAAGCCCCTCCGCGATTCCGGGCGCTTCGAGGTCATCCTCATCGACTGCCCGCCTTCGCTCGGGATCCTCACCCTCAACTGCTTCGCCGCGGCCGACCGGCTCCTCGTGCCGCTCCAGTGCGAGTACTACGCCCTGGAAGGCATCGCGATGATCACCCGGATCCTTAACCAACTCCGGGACGGCGGGATCAATCCCGACCTCGCGATCCTCGGCGTGCTCATGACCATGTACGACGGCCGGACCAAGCTGGCCCAGGGCGTCGTCGCCGAGGTGCGCCAGCATTTCGGGGAGACGGTCTTCGACACGGTCATCCCGCGCACGACGCGCCTCGCCGAGGCCCCGAGCCACGGCAAGCCGATCACCACCTACGATCCCTACAGCGCCGGCGCGGCCGCGTACGAGGTGCTGGCCCAGGAAGTGGCGAAGCGTCTCGCGCTTCCTCCGCGGGGTTGAACCGGTTGCCGGCTGGGTCCGATCTGGGGACATCCCGTCCGTCGCGACCGGTACGGCCGTTCAGTGGCCGGCCGCGAGCCGCTGATTCCAGATCGCCGGAGGACTCCACGCCCGACGTGGCGGTTGCGACGGCGCGGTCTCCCGCATCGCCGGGCCCTTCCGGTCACGCCGGCAGTCCGGTGACGGTTTGCGGAAGTGCCGGGCGCGGATCTGGCCGATTTCCAGCACCCATTCCCGTCCCTCGCGTTCCACCAGCCGACGCGCCGAGTCGAGCACCCGGACCAGGCGTACCTGGAATCCGTCCGACAACCCGAACGGCAGCGTTCCCGCCGCGTTCACCTCGACCACATCGCCCGGCTCCAACTCCATCGTCGTGTTCATCATGCCGACATCCTGGGACATGCCCACGGACAATGGCTGTCGCAGGGGCCGGAGGCCGCGGAATTTCGTTCGATCCGGAACCGCCACCGGCAGACGCCTTGAGCCGGAACTTCCGATCGAGCTGCGGAGCGTCGGCTTCCCAGCGGGTCGATGCTGAGGGTAGTGGCACGCAACGCCGCGAAGCCGCTGGGGAGCGGTGCGAAGACAGCAGGTCTCCCGAAGCGGAACCTCAAACCCAGCGGTGATCGCCTTCCCGGTCCGGGTTCCGTCGCACAGGTTGGCGTCTTGGCGCTTTTGCGTGAGGTCGGTCTTCTCCCCTTCTGAATCGTTCAGGGCTTCAGGACGCGATCGAACAGGTCGTAGGCCTGACGACGTTGCTCCGGCGGGAAGCGGTGGGGGACATCCGGATGTTCGACGGTGATCCGGGCGCGTCCGGCGTCGCGTCGGACCACTTCTTCCACGACCCGGTCCACGGACCGCCAGCGGAAGTTGGAGTCGCCTTGGGGCGCATTGACGAAGATCGGCCGAGGCGTGATGGCGGACAGCACGTCGGCGAAATCGAAGGGAAGCCGGTCCAGCTTTCCACGATACTCCGCCAGCCGCGGCATGTAGCGGTCCTGGCACCATCCGCGTCCCCGCTGCCAGAGGTCCTCACGGCCGTCCTGGTAGTCGCGGAAGGAATCGAAGCCGCAGCTCGTGACGACGGCCGTCAGCCGGGGATCGAAGGCGGCGGTGAACAGCCCGTTGTGGCCGCCCAAGGAATGGCCGATGACGCCGAAGCCGCGGTGGGTGGCGACGCAGGGCAGGGAGGCGAGCAGGTCGAGGCCGCGGGAATTGTCCCAGACGGCCTTCATCGTGCCGCTGTACCACTTCGAGAGGTCCGGGGCGTATTCCGCGAGATGCGGGTAGGACGGCGCCAGCACGACGTAGCCGCGTCGGACCAGCTCCAGCCCGTATTCGTCGTCGGGGGAGTTTCCGAGTCCGACCACCACGTTCCGACCGGCGGCGTGGGTCTGGTGGAGGGCCAGAACCGCCGGGAAGGCGCGTGTCGAGTTGGTCGAGGCCGCGGCAGGCAGCAGAAGCCATGCGGGCACCTCGTCGCCGGGATCCGCGGCATAGCGGATGTCCTGCAGGACCCAACCCGGACCGTTCGTGAAGGACAGGACCCGATGGGAGATCGGCGTCCGGCGATCCGATCCGGGGAACGGCCCCATGATGGACTCGAGCCGGGCGTGGTTTGTGGAGCCGGTCGCCTCAGCCCGGGCTGTGACCGCTTGGAGAAGCGACGTGAGGAGCAGGAGGAACGTCAGGCGCCCGGGAATCACGGAGGGAAGACTGCGTTCGTCCGAAGGAGACCTGTGAGGAGAAAGTGACGGCATTCAGCCGCCGCTCTTCCTCACTGCCGGGGAGGATCGGGAAGGTTGTAGCGCTGACGGAGCTCTGGGGAAAACGTGTTCCCGGGCCGCGGGGCGGTCATGCTGGGTTTTGTCGTCGCAGGGCTGGGGCGGATACGGTTGTCGGGCAGGCGCGCGACGAGTTCGCGGGCTTCCGTTGGACCCAGGCGTCGGAGTAACTCGTATGCGGCGTCCAGAGGCGAGGTTGCCGCGATGCCGAGGGCTCTGCGGATCTCCTCAGGCAACATCCCCTTGGGCGTCGTGAGATGGGATTTCAATCGCGCCTCGATCCAACGGACCTCCTCACGGAGCACAAGTCCCAGCTTTCCGGCGGCACGTGTTCCATCCCGCTCGAGGATCGTCCGATAGGCCTCGTCCGGGGATCCCGGGCGTACCTTGAGCCACGCAGCCACCGGTGTTGGCAACGAACCGTTCACCGCCAGTTTGCGCAGGGTTTCTTCCAACCGGCCCAAGGAAGAGCGTTCATGCCATGCCAATTCTCTTTGCTGCTGTCTTAGGAACAGCTGACCAAAGACCCCGACCCCGACTGCGGTGAGCAGGACCAAGATGCCTGCCTGCTGGATCCATTGGCGACGAAGGTGGGCGGATGGCATGGACGACCGGGCGAAGTTCGAGCTGGCGAGCCAGGCCCATTGGATTCCGACGAGCGCGCAGGCCGCGAAGACCGTCGCCGTGGCCCATTGCAGTATTTGAACCTGGCTGCGCTTCGGCTCCAGGGAATCTTCGGGCGACAGATTATTGAGGAAGGAGACACCGTCTGCGTAGGACCGCAGGAGTTCTTGGTAACCCGATTCCATCAGATAAACCCCCGGCATGGCCACGGCCCACACAAGTCCCAGCGTCGCCGCGCCGAGGAGCACGGTCAGTCCGACGGCGCGCATCGTGTTCCGGGCGATCGACGACGCGTAGAGGCTGAGGGCCAAGGCCAAACCGACTGCGGTGGCGAAGGACGCGGTGGGCAGCAGCTCGAACACGAGGCCTTCCTTTTCCCAGCGTTCCGGACCGAAGCCGACGGCGAGCAGCGTCGCCGGGATGAGCAGTCCGGTGACGAGTCCCGTGACCACTGCCACCAGCGACTTGATCCACCACTGGCGGCGCCCGGTGACCGGTTGGGTCACCTGCCAGTCGAGGGTGCCTAGGGCGCGTTCCTCGGCCACGGACCCCGCCCCGGCGGTGACCAACGCAACCACGCCCAGCATGCCGCCGATCACGGTGATCGGTGAGAATTCGTTCAGGCCGTCCTTGAGGTCGCCTTCCGGTGCCAGCGAGCGGGCGATCATCCAGAGGATCCAGAGTCCGGCGGTCAAAGCGGCGATCATCCAGGGGATCGCATGGAGCCGGATCTCTTTCCGGATGAGATGGGCGGTCGCGAAATCGCCGGGAACGAGGAGACGTACCAACCGGGTGAGCAGGGCCCGCGAAGAAACGGTACCGGAAGGCGGGCGGGCCACGGCGGCGCCGTCCTGCCACGAAAGGGTGCGGAACCAGAGCCATCCGAGCCACGGCCCGGCGAGGAGGTAGAGCGCCCGCAGCCACGGCTGACAGTCGCCCCAGAAGGCCAGGGCGCGGTTGTACGGTTCGATGGCCTTCAGTTGCTCGGCGGTGGGTGGAGCCGAGAGCACGGGCATGCCGGATTGTATGGCGACGAAGACCATCATCGAAGCCAACAGGAACAGCATCGGCGCCGTCGCGGTGAAGACCATGCCGGCGAGCGTGCTGCGTCCGAGCAGGCTGAACAGCGGGCCGGTGGACACGGCGAGGACCGGAGCCGCGGCGACGACCACCCAGTCGGCGGAGCCTTGGCCCCGGTCCAACGAGGCCATCGTGTTCAACCAGGCGGCGCCGCACAGCACGGCGAGGATCGCGGTCTTCTCCCAGAAGAGGCGTCTGCGGGAAACGGGTTGGGCGAGGAGGGGCCCGAGGGTTCGATGCTCGAATTCCGAACCGAAGACCGTCGCGCCCATCCACACGCAGCCGACGCAGTGGAGCATCACCGCCAGTTCCGAGAGGTCGTTGTGCAACGCCGCCGGGATCACCAACGTGCCGACCGCCGGCGGCATCAGGAGCCGCAGTTCCTTGCTCCAGCGGTTGGAGTTCCGGGTGCGGTCTTCACGGGCGAGGTACAGCGTGACCACCGAGATCAACAGCGTCAGGACCAGCTGTACCACGAGCGACCACGGGGCCCCGGGGCCGCCGAAGATCCATTGGGCCAGCGGCACCAGCGGCGGAACGAGCCAGGCCGGATGGAACCTGGGCAAACGGAATTGGAAGGTCAGGGTCATGGGGTACCTCAACGCACGGCGTTCATGAAGATCTCCTCCAGCGACAGCGCCTCCTCGCGGATGCGGGTCGGGCGCATCCGATGCAGTTCCTCGGCGGCCGGATCCACTTCCGGGCCGACGACCAGTTCGAGGATCCGTCCCCGCCGTTTGAGCCGTGGCGTCTTCCGCATCCATTCGGCCTCGGGCACGTCGGCCTCGAACTCCGCAAGCAGCCGCCGATACTCGGAACGGGCCGTGTCCGCGTCGGCGGTGAGGATGTTCCTGCCCTGGTCCACGATCGTGAACCGGTCGATCAGGCCTTCGAACTCCGTGATCAGGTGCGTGGAGACGAACACCGTGCGGTTCCCCGGATCCGCCTCCTGGTAGGCGCCGATCACGGTCTGGATGAACTCACGCCGGACCAGCGGGTCGAGGCCGGACGTCGGTTCATCGAGGATGAGCATGTCGGGTTCCGCGGCGATGGCGCCGACGAGCGCGAGTTGGGTGCGTTGTCCCTTGCTGAGCCCGGAGGTTGGGGCGTCGGGATCGAGTCGGAACCGCGCCAGCAGTTGGGACTGGATCTCGGGGTTCCAGCGGCGACGGAAGGCGGCCTGGTATTCCAGGGCCTCGGCGACCGACATCCACGGATAGAACGAGACGAAGTCCGGCACGTAGGCGATGCGCGACTTGATCTCCTCCTCGTCCTTGGCCGGGTCCAGGCCGAAAACCCGGACCGTGCCGGCGTCGGGCCGGAGGAGGTTCAACAGGCACTTGATGGTCGTCGTCTTCCCGGCGCCGTTGCGTCCGAAGAAGCCGTAGCAGCGTCCGGCGTCCACGGTGAGGGAAAGCCCGTGGAGGGCTTCGGTGCGGCCGTAGCGGTGGACCAGGTCGCGGATCTCGATGACGGGTGTGCTCATGGCGATGCGGATGGGATGTCGGGACTCGTGCGGGAAAGGGGCGTGGGATGCGGGTCAGGTCGGCGTGGAACGGGCGGGAGTGGGAACCGGGGCGGTCGGTGCCGACTGGCGTTCGCGGAAGGCCTCGATCCGTTCCTCGAGAAGCGCCCGGAGGTCGGCGTCGGGGATCTGGAGGTGGTGTGCCTGGACTAGGAGGGAATCGATTTCGGCGGCGAGGCGTTCGGTGCGGACGGCCTTCCGCAGCGGGCTCTGGCCCGAGTCGCGCAGGAAGCATCCGGCCCCGCGGCGGGTTTCGATGACACCCTCGGCTTCCAGTTCCTCGTAGGCGCGGGCGGCGGTGTTGCGGTTGATGCGTAGGTCCTCGGCCAGGGCGCGGACGGATGGAAGGGCGTCGCCGGGCCGCAGGGCGCCGGCCGCCGCAGCGGCCTTCACCTGCTGCACGATCTGCAGGTAGACCGGCACTCCGGACGTGAAATGGACATGCAGGATCATGGGAACGGGTTCAAAGTGTCATAGGACACTAGGACAGTCAAGAGGTGGATTTTGGTGGGGTTGAATGGTCGAAGCGTTGAAGCGTTGAAGGGTGGAAGCGCTGAAGAGGATCGAGCTCGGAGCTCCCTGCTCCCGGCGCTACGCTCCGTTCGCAGCCGCCTTGCGGGCGCGGCGGCGGCGGAAGACCTCGATGACGTCTTCGACCTCTTGGATCCGGAAGGCCAGGGCGACGCCGACGTAGGCGATGGTGGCGAAGAGGATCGGGATGAACACCTCGACGATCTTGGTGGGCAGGGACGCGTGGCCGATCCAGCGGGTGCAGCCGAGGCGTGCGGCGTAGGCCACGACGGCGGCGACCAGTCCTGCGGCGATCATGCGGAGCGTCGGGGAAAGGAACGGGGCCAACGCGAACTTCGGCTGGGCCCGGCGGAGTCCGTAGAAGAGCAGCACGCAGTTGACGATGGCGCTGAACGAGTTGGCCACGGCGAGTCCGGCACGCGGGTAGAGGCTGATGGAGAGGAAGGCGGCGACGAGGTTCGCGGCGATGGCGGCGAGGCTGATGCGCATCGGCGTCCGGGTGTCGCCGAGGGCGTAGAAGGCGCGTGCGAGGATGTTGTTCAGCGAGAACGCCATCAGGCCGGGCGTGAGGCAGGCGAGCATGAACGAGACACGCTGGGTCGACGAGGCGACGAACTGGCCGCGTTCGAACAGCAGGCGCACCATCGGTTCGGCCAACGTCAGCAGCAGGACCGCCGGGAGCAGGGTGAGGAAGAAGACCTGGCGAAGGCCTTCGGAAAGCGTGCTGCGGAACTCGGGGTACTTCTGGTCCGCCACCAAGGCGCTCAGCTCGGGCAGGAGCACCGTCGCGAGCGAAATCCCGACGACGCCCTGGGGCAGTTCCATCAGCCGCACCGCGTAGTTGAACGACGACACGATCTCGCGTCCGTGGCTGTAGGCGAATCCCTGGCAGAGGACCGTGTTGAACTGGAACGCGGCGACGCCGAGCACGGTCGGGCCGACGCGGTGCAGGATCTCCTTTACGGCCGGTTCCTTGCGTGGGTCGAGCCAGTGGAACCGGAACCCTTCCTTGTGGAGTGAGGGCACCTGGAATCCCGCCTGGAGGAAGCCTGCGATCACCACGCCGATGGCGAGTCCGAAGACCCGGTGGTCGAGTTCCTTGCCGAACAGGGGGGCCAGGAACCAGACGGAGCCGAGCATGGCCACGTTGAGCATGGTGGCCCCGAGCGCGGGCATGAAGAAGTGGTTCCGGGAGTTCAGCATCCCGATGAATCCCGCCGCCACGCACACCAGCGGCAGGTACGGCAGCATCCAGCGCATGAGCCGGAACATCAGCTCGGTGTACACGTCCACGTTCGACGCGAAGATCATCACCGACAGGAAGACCAGCATCACGAGGCACACCGCGACGGTCGCGATGACCACCATCCAGGTGAAGGCGAGCCCGACACGCCATGCTGCGGCGTCACCATGTTTCCGCTCGGTCTCCTTGAAGATCGGGATGAAGGCCGAAGACAGCGCGCCCTCGCCGAGCAGACGTCGGAAGAGGTTCGGGATCTGGAACGCGAGGAAGAAGGCGTCCGCGACCGGGCCGGTGCCCATGAAGGCGGCGTAGGCCGACTCCCGGACGAAGCCCAGGATCCGGCTGATCAGGGTGGCGGCCCCGGCGGCGCCTGAGGATGAGAGCCAACGAGGCATCGGCCGCGGAGGATTCGGGAACCGGGCGCGGACACCCAGCGGAAAAGTTCCCGTTGCGGAGGGAGCCAAGCCAACGCTCCGAAAGGAATCGGCACGCAAAACCGCGAAGTCGCCAAGTTGGGGTAAGTGGACTCAGGTACCGGCCGGCCACTGCCTTGATGTCGGACTTCGCGCCGTTCGTTCGAAGGCGCGGGAGGGTTCCGTCATTCTGCACGGATCGGTTTCCCCGCCACCGCCTGACCGTCTTCCGGTGTCAGGCCCGGTTCGGGCCCGGCCCTCACGGCATCAACTTCTCAAGCAATCCGTGAAATCCGTGTCTTCTCCCGGGCGGCTTCGCGGCGTTGCGTTCCAACCCCTTCCGCCTAAGCCGGACGGTATTTGGCCCGGACCTCGGCCAACCGGTCCTTCAAGGTCGGATCGAAATCGGAGTGCGCCCGGTTCACCCGTTCGACCGCGGGGCGGATGATCTCGGCCCGCGGATCGATGTCCCGTCCCCACAGGGTCCGCCAAAGGATGCGGGTGTTCGCCATCATGTCGCCGCGATGGGATTCCTCGTCGAACTTCGGCCGGTACAGGTCCACCGCCTTCTGGAGATGGCGGAGGAACTCCGACTCGGTCGGGTGGCCGGTCCGTTCGATCACCTTGCGGAACGCGTCGAGGTCCTTCTCCTCAAGCCGTTGGAGCTTGCTGACGAGCACGTCCCACGGATGGACGATCCGGAGCAGGTGCCCATTGCGTTCGACCTCGATGGCCCGCGCCCTTCAACCCTTCACCCTTTCAACCTTTCAACCCTCTCACCGCAGGCCCGAAAGGTACGCGACCAAGTCCCTCAGCTCCCGGCGGCTCAGGATCTCGCCGAATCCCTCCGGCATCGACGACACGCCGCGGTCCCGCCCGGTGATCTCCGTCTTCGGGACCTTCCGCAACGTGCCGTCCGCCAGGCGCAATTCCACCGCATCGGAGGTCTCCGCGGCCACCGTGCCAGCCAAGGTTTCGCCGTCCTTCAGTCCCAGCAGCACGGTCTCGAATCCGGGTGCGATCGCCGCGTTGGGCTGGACGACGGCCTGGAGCAGGTACCGCGGGTCCCGCTTGGTCCCGATCGCGGTGAGGTCCGGCCCCACCTGTCCGCCGCTTCCATACATGGCATGGCAACGGACACATTCCACCGAGGCCTTCTGCTGGTAGACCTTCTGACCCGCATCGAAGTCGCCGCCGGAAAGCGCCCAGTCCCAGGAGGCGAGCGGATCCGATTTCGGACGGCTGGAAGCGTATCGGGCTGGCAGGTCGGCGAGCGGGCCGTTCGTGGACGCGGCCGCGACGTCGAGCAGGTCGGCCACCAGCTCGGTGGGTAGCTTGCCGGCGAGGAGATCCGCGCCCAACGACTCCAGACGCCGTCGTGCGTCCGGCGCATCGAGCCGTCCGAGTGCCGCGATGGCGGCTTGGCGGTCCCGGATTCCACCCTGCTGGAGAACCTTCTCCAGACGTCCGACCGCGCCGGAACCGCCGGCGACCGTGGCCCACTGCAGCGCCTCGGCCCGGACCATTTCGTCGCCGTCGTCCAGCAGCCGGTCGAGCGCGGAATCCAGCCGCGGGCCCGGCCACAACGCGAGCGTACGCAATGCGGTCAACCGCAGGGCGGACGCGCCGGCCTTGTCCAAGGCGATGGCGACCACGTCGGCAGCCCGCGTCGCCAGCCCGAGGGCACCGGCTGTCCGCACCAGTTCCTCCAGCAGGGCGGCGTCCTTCGACCCGGCCACCGAAGTCCACGCATCACCCACCGCGAGCCGTGCGGGTTCCACATCCCGCGTGAAGGGCAGGGGGCGCCAAAGCCCGGTGACGCGGTCGCGTCCCGCCGTTCCGGCCCAAGCGCCGAGCGCGGTCAACGCCTCGATGCGGTGTTCGGTGGGGGCGTTGGTGTCTGCGACGAGTCGGCCCAAGGCCGCTGCGGACGTGGCGGTACCGGTCCGCAGGGCCGCATTGATTGCGCGTCGCGCGAACGCCCAGTTGGGCAGCGGCGAACCGAGCCGGGCCGCCAACGCGGGCAGGGCTCCGGGGACCGGAAGGTCATGGATGGCCCGTGCGGCCTCGGTGGAAACGCGGACGGATGGATCGGTCAGGAACCCCTCCAGTTCGTTCCTCTGCAAGCGGCGCAGGCCGACCACGGCGGCAAGGCGGACGGACTCGGACGGATCCGTCCGCAGGGCCAGGATCGACTCCGCGTCGGCGCAACCGATCAGCCCGAGGACGCCCGCGTGTCGCAGCGTGGCATCCTGGTCCTGGTTGGTTCGAAGCATCCCGACCAGTCCGCGAAGGCTTTCCCGGCTTCCCAGCTTCCCCAGTGCGATGGCTGATTCGGCCCGGACGCCGGCGTCTGAGTCCGACAGGGCGGATTCGAGCGCCAGCCGGTGGCTGGTGGACCGAAGGTCGCCGAGGACCCGTGCGGCCTGGATGCGGAGGTCCCTCTCCGCGGACTTCAGTTGGGCGGCGATGCCGTCGAGCACCGCCTTGGCATCGGGTGCCGGCGCCACGGTCCGTCCGACTCTCAACCCGTGTCCAAGCGCCCACAGCGAATGAAGGCGGGCCTGCGTCGAATCGGATGGGAATGTTCCGGCGAGCCGCGCACGCAGGGTTTCGACCACCGCGGTTCGCTCCTGTGGGGCTTCCATCCAACGACGGACCATTTCGGCTTGGGCGCCCTCACGGACCCTGCGATTGAGGTGGCCCAAGTGTCCGGCCAGTTCGGCGACCGGTTGGCCGACGAAACCGCGGCGCAGCAGGCCCTGCGTCGCGAGCACCAAGCCGGGATCGGCCGGCTGGGACGGGGCGAAGCGGTGGATCCGTCCGCGGCCCTCGGGTTCCCAACCGTCCGTCCAGTCGAGCAGCCAGAAGGCGCCGTCCGGACCCCAGGTGCCGTCGGTTGCGTTGACGCCCCAGATGAACCGCGACGGATCCAGCAGTTCGAACCCGGCGCCACGCGGCCGCAGCTTGAACTTCCAGAAGCCGCTTCCCGACGAGCTGCCTCGGAAGTCCGAGAGCACGAACGTGCCGTCCCACTCCGGACCGAGACCGGTGCCCGGGTAGAGAGCCACGCCGCACGGACCCGCGGAGATGTTCGCCACCGGCGGCACGATGTAGGCCGGCTGTCCGTTGGTCTGCGGATGCCACATCGCCTCGGTGTTCCACGGGGCCAGGGCGCCGGGACCGTCCGCGCCGCCTTTCCATCCCGACCCGTCGTAGCGTCGGTTCTCGGTCCACTGCCATCCGATGCGCCAACCGCTGTCGCCGCCCTCGACCACGTGGACCCACCGCGACTCGTCGCCGGTGTTGGCGCTGTTGTCGCCGGTGAAGAGGTGGCCACGGTCGTCGAAGACCAGCTCCTGCGGGTTGCGCAGGCCTTCCGCGAACATCTCGAACCCGCTGCCGTCGGGCTCGAACCGGAACACCGCGCCGCTTTCCGGGTTCCCGTGCCAGCGTCCGTCGTGGAAGACGCGGGAACCGCGGTCGCCGACGCTCACATAGATGCGTCCGTCCGGTCCCCACGCCAGTCCATGAAGGTCGTGTCCGAGCATCGAGATCCGCACGCCATGCCCATGGCTGAGGCTGCGCCGCTCGTCGGCCCGGCCGTCGCCGTCGCCGTCACGGAGCCACCAGACGTCGGGGATGTTGGCGAACCAGACCTCGTTCCCGCGGGCGAGGACGGAGGAAGCGACACCGTCGAGCGGCGTGTTGAATCCCTCTGCGAAGACCATCGAGCGGTCGGCGGCGCCGTTCCCGTCCGTGTCGTTCAACAGCCGCACCCGTTCGGTGTTCCGGCGGAACGGCTCGAGCCCCGCCTCGCCGAGATGTCGCCGCATCATGGCGAGGCGGTCCTCGACGGACTTCGACGCGATGTCCTCTTCGAGCCAGTCGGCAAGCGGCCGGATGTCCTGGACGCCACGCCAGGCGCGCAGGGACTCGGCGACGAACACGCGGCCGTCGTCGGCGACGTCGAACGCCACCGGGTGGGTGACATCCGGCTCCGCGGCCCACACTGAGCCGGTCCAACCCGGCGGCAGCGACATCCGCCTGAGGGACTGCCTCGCGTCGTCGAGGCCCGGCTTCGGGGCCGGGATGCGGAACCGGACGTCGTCGACCACCGCATGCTGGGCGGCGGCGGACGCGATCGCCGTCAGCAGGGCAAACCGGAGGATGCGAAGACGCGGCTCACGAAGGTTCCACGGTGGCATGCGTCCGACACTAGCGATTCGTGAAAGGGGGCTGAAACGGTAAGTTTGCCGCCATGCAGGTCCGCTCAGATCCCGGCGGCGAGGAGCGGCTTCCGTTGTCTTCGATGAAGTCCTACGGTTCCCGTGGATCCGATTGGTTCCCCGAGTCCCGATGTTCCTGATCCGCCCCTTGTTGTCCTCCGGCCAGGCGTTCCTCTGGGATGCGCTCCATGTCGCCCTTTGGGATCCGCCCCCGGCTCCGCTTCGGCCTCGGGAGATCCTCCAGGAACCCCATGTCCGAATCTACGCCGAGGACTGGGGACGTTTCGGCGACCTCGGTGTCGTGGCGGTTCCGGATGGGGAGGAGCGTCCGGTGGGGGCCTGCTGGATGCGCCGGCTCCAGAGCGGCGTCGGATTCGCATACGTGGACGATGAGACGCCCCAGTTGGGGATCGCGGTGCTGCCCGCCTACCAGGGCAGGGGCCTGGGGCGCCGGTTGATGGCCGACGCGTTGTCCGCCGCCTGGGTCGAAGGGATCCGCCAGGTGGCCCTGACCGTCCATCCGGCGAATCCCGCACGCCGACTCTACGAGAGCTTCGGGTTCAGGACGGTGGAGTTCCGTCGGACCTTCCACCTGATGCTGGCCTCCGCGCCATCGGTCGGGGAAGCCGGAGTTGGCGGGGGCTCGCCGAATGCCGATCTGATCCATCCAGAAGGGGGCCTCACGTCCTAGTGCCATGCCGTGAAGAAACGGGAAGCAAGCCGTGGAGGTCGCAGTTGCCTGGTGGGTCTCAGCGCGGAGTAGCAGTTCCGGGCTCCGGTTCCCTGTTGGCGCCTTTGCGTTTTCGCGTGAGGCCCCAACCTGTTCGCGCACTCCGGATCGCGGTCCCCGTGGGCAACTTTCCGCTTGCGGATCTTCCGTTGTCTTGCCTTTGCCAGCCGGTTCGATGCAGGCTCAGGGGCGTCATGCCTACTGTTCAGGTTCCGCTGGGGAACCGTTCCTACGAAATCCAGGTCGGTAACCGCCTCATCGCCTCCTTGGGCGAGCGTTGCCGGCGGCTCAAGATCGGCACCCGCTGCGCCGTGATCACCGACGCCAACGTCGGCGCCAAGTACGGCGAGGCAGCGGTCAAGTCGCTGAAGATCGCCGGCTTCACGCCGACGCTGATCACGCTGGATGCGGGGGAGAACACCAAGTCGCTCGCGACGGTGCAGAAGTGCTACGACCTGCTCGCCGCGCACCGGATCGAGCGCAAGTCGTTCATCGTCGCCCTCGGCGGGGGGGTGATCGGCGACCTCGCCGGCTTCGTCGCCGCGACCTACCTCCGGGGCATCGCCTTCGTCCAGGTTCCGACGACCCTGTTGGCGCAGGTGGACAGCTCGGTGGGCGGGAAGGTGGGAGTGAACCTCAAGGCCGGGAAGAACCTGGTCGGGGCCTTCCACCAGCCGCGCCTGGTCCTCTGCGACCTCGACACCCTGGCGACGTTGCCGGACCGCGAGTTCCGTTCCGGGCTCGGCGAGGTCGTGAAGTACGGCATCATCCACGACGCCTCCCTCTTCCAGAAGCTCGAGAAGCAGATGGACGCGGTGCTGTCGCGCCAGGCGGCCACGATGTCGGCGATCGTCGCCCGCTGCTGCGCCATCAAGGCGGAGATCGTCGCCAAGGACGAGACCGACACCGGCCTCCGGGCGCTGCTCAACTTCGGCCACACCATCGGCCACGCCATCGAGAACAGCATCGGCTACGGCAAGCTGCTGCACGGCGAGGCCATCGCGATCGGCCATGTCGCCGCGGCCCACCTCTCCGCGCGGCGGCTCGGGCTCGGCGCCGAGGACGTCGGACGGATCCGCACGGTGCTCCAGCGCTCGGGTCTCCCGGTCACCCTCAAGATGCCCGGCGACAAGCGCGACCGGCTGTTCGCCGCCATGCGCCTCGACAAGAAGGTGCAGGCCGGTGAGATCCACTTCGTGCTGGCCGAGGCGATCGGCAAGACGGTGTTCGGGCAGCGCGTCCCCGATGCCGAGGTCAACTGGGCGCTCGACCAGATCAAGGAATGAGGCGTGCCGCGGGACGCCTGTTCCGCCGCGCCTTCCCGCTGCTGGCGCTCGGAGTCGGACTCGGAACCGGAAGCCTTCCGACCTCCGTCTGTCGGGCTTCCGACTCCCCTCATCCCACCGGCGGCACCTTCCTCCGCGCCGGCGACCGATCGGTGACGGTGCAATGGGATTGCGGCCACGCCGCGGCCGGGCCGTTTTCCGTCGAACGCCGCCTCGTTGGCGCCGGTGGCGGTTCCAACGCATCGGTGATCCGCCGTGGCCTTCCCGCACCGGCCTGGGCCGATGTGGACGTCACCAACGGCATCGCCTACGAGTACCGGGTCGTCGGGCCCGACGGCTCTTCCGGGCCGTGGGCCGCGGCCACGCCCAAGGAATTCGTGGACGACACGGCGTTCCTCGACCTGCTGGCCGCGACCGCCTTCGACTACTTCCGGTTCGAGGCCAATCCGCGGAACGGCCTGGTGCGCGACCGGACCCGCCGGGATTCCAAGTGCAGCATCGCCGCGGTCGGATTCGGGCTTTCCGCGCAGGTCGCCGCCGTGGAACGCGGATGGTGGGACCGCGCGGCCGCCGCCGAACGGGTCCGAACCACGCTGCGGACCTTCCTCGAACTGCCACAGGGCCCGGGAGCCGAGGGGACCGCGGGTCATCGGGGATGGTTCTACCACTTCCTCGAGATGGACACCGGCCTCCGCGCGTGGAAGTGCGAGCTGTCCTCGATCGACACCGTGCTGTTCCTCGGCGGGGTGCTGGATGCCCGGGCCTTCTTCCGGGGCGACGTTCCGGTCGAGCGGGAGATCCGGGACCTTGCGGAGCGCTTGGTCGCACGCGTGGACTGGTCCTGGATGACCGATGGCGAGGACACCTTCTCCATGGGTTGGCATCCGGAGAAGGGATTCATCCGGAGCCGGTGGCGCGGCTACAACGAAGGCATGCTGCTCTACCTGCTGGCGCTCGGGTCGGCCGGTCCAGAGCTGCCGGCGACCTGGTCGGCGTGGACGCGCACCAGCGGCTGGAGCCGGCTGGAGGGATTCGAATTCTCGCCGTTCCCGCCGCTCTTCGGTCACCAGTACTCCCATGTCTGGGTGGATTTCCGCGGCATCGCCGACGACTTCCTCCGGTCGCGCGGCATCGACTACTTCGAGAACTCCCGTCGTGCGACGCTGGCCCAACGGGCACATGCGATCCGGAACCCGGGTGGCTTCGCGGGCTACGGTCCGTGGACCTGGGGATTCACCGCCAGCGACACCCCGGATGGGTACGCCGCCCACGGCGCGCCGCCCTCCGAGAACGAGAATGGAACCGTGGTTCCGACCGCCGCCGGAGGCTCGGTGGCCTTCGCCCCGGAGGTGTGCATCCCGACGCTGCGTGCCCTTTACGAGCAGCACCGCGAGGGACTTTGGGGGCCGTACGGATTCCGCGACGCCTTCCATCCGGGACGAGGCTGGTATGCGACCGACACGCTGGGGATCGACCAGGGGCCGATCCTGCTCATGATCGAGAACCTGCGTGGCCGCGGGCCGTGGTCGCGGCTGGGCTCCGATCCCATCCTGCGCCGCGGTCTCGAGCGTGCGGGTTTCCGTCCCCTGCGTTGAACTGGCTCGCCCATTTCGTCCTGTCGCCCTCCGACGACCGCGCGCGCCTCGGTGGCTGGCTTGCCGATGTGCTCACCCCGTCCGAGGCCGCCTCGGTGTCCGATCCGATGATCCGGTCCGGGATCCGCCTGCACCGCGAGGTCGACCGGCTCACCGACGCGCACCCCGCGGTGCTTGAGTCGAGGTCGCGTCTGCCACAGGGCGTCCGCCGCTACGCCGGCATCGTGCTGGATGTCGCCTGGGACCATTTCCTTTCGAACCGGTTCCGGGAACGGGTCGGACGGGACCTCGAGGGCTTCGTACACGAAGTCCATGTGGGACTGCTCCGGCAGCGTCCGAACCTCTCCACCGGGGTGGCGGCCGTGGTCGACCGGATGGTGGCCGAGTCGTGGCTGACCTGTTATCGGGACGCCGCCGGCTACGAGCTGACACTGCGTCGGATCGCGCATCGGCTCTCGCCCAGGGCCCGCGCGGCCTTCGAGCCCGAGGCGGCCCGACGGCATTTGGAGGAAGAACACGATCGGCTGGAACTCGCCTTCGGGCGCCTGTGGCCGGATCTCGTCACCCTGGCGGCCACCGAAGGCGTCGTGCTTCCGATGGTGCCACGGGACTGAGGACGGCGACCGGAACCGCTTGGCCCCGGGGCCTCCGGTCGGCCACGATCCCGGTCCCGCTCGCCGCCAACACGGGCCGCGACGCGGAACGCGTGCAAATCCTCCGACAACCGGTTCCGGTCTCGCCCAACGGCGTCTGTCTCGCCTTGGGGATGTTCGACGGCGTCCACCTCGGCCACCAACACGTCATCCGCCAGGCGCTGCTCGACGCGCGGACGTTCGGGGCGCGGTCGGTTGTCGCCACCTTCGATCCGCATCCGCTGGCGGTGGTGCGTCCCGAGCAGGCCCCGAGGTTGCTTCAACCGCCCGGTCAGCGTCTCGCCGAGATCGCCCGCCTGGGTGCGGATGCGGCGTTGGTCCTGCGGTTCGACGCCGACTTCAGTCGGCGGACCGGGGAACGCTTCGTCCGCGACCTCGCGGAGGGCTTCGTCCGGATCCGCAGCTTCACCGTCGGGGAGGGATTCAGCTTCGGACACGGTCGGAGCGGCGACGTCCCGCTGCTCCGGCGGTTGGGCGCCGAGCTGGGGTTCGAGGTGCACGCGATGGCGCCGATCCAGATCGGCGACGCCGTGGTCAGCAGCACCCGGGTCCGTGCGGCCCTGCGTGAGGGCGAGCTGGGGTTGGCCTCGGAGTTGATCGGGCGCCCGTACGCCATCTCTGGAACGGTGGTCGAGGGCGACCGCATCGGGAGGACGCTCGGCTTCCCCACCGCGAACCTGGCCGTCGCCGGACTGGAGCTGCCACCCTCCGGCGTCTACGCCGTGCGGGCCCGGCATCCGGGCGGGGAACATCCGGCGGCGTTGAACATCGGCTTCCGTCCCACCCTGCGATCGTCCGTGCCGGAACTGCGTTTCGAGGTGCACCTGATCGGCTTCGACGGCGACCTCTATGGCGCCGAACTCGAGGTCGAGTTCGTCCGCCGGATGCGCGGGGAGATCCGCTTCGACGGACTGGAGGCGTTGAAGGCCCGCATCGGGCAGGACGTGCGGGAGGTCGCCGCGCTCTTGGCCTGAGAGTCCGCCGGGTCCGCTCGAGGCTTCCGCCGGATCGTCCGCCGGTAATAGGGTCGGCCCATGGACAAGAACGAGGTGGCGGCGGTCCTCGGGGAGATCGGGACCCTGCTGGAGCTGAAGGGGGAGAACCCGTTCAAGACGCGGGCGTACCACAATGCCGTCCGGGTGCTTGAGGGACTGGACGGCTCGCTGGAGAAGCTGGTCGCGGAGAAGCGGCTCGGCGAGCTCAAGGGCTTCGGCGAGGCCTTGCAGGACAAGGTCACCACGCTCGTCACCACCGGACGTCTTCCCTACTTCGAGGAACTGAAGGCGTCGCTTCCGCCCGGGCTCCCGGCGCTGTTGGAGATCCAGGGACTCGGCCCCAAGAAGGTGAAGAAGCTCCACGACGAGCTCGGGATCGACTCGATGGAGAAGCTCGAGGCCGCCTGCCATGCCGGCACCATCGCCGCGCTCGAGGGGTTCGGTGAGAAGTCCCAGTCGAAGATCCTCGAGGCGATCGCCTTCAAGCGGCAGTTCGCGTCGCGGCACCGTCTGTTCGACGCCTTGGTGGTGGCGGAGCCGATCCTCGAGTCCCTCCGCGGACATCCCGACGTCATCCGCTGTTCGACCGCAGGCAGCCTGCGACGCTGGAAGGAGGTCATCGGCGACATCGACTTCCTCGTTTCGTCGAAGAACCCGTCGGCGGTGATCGAGGACTTCGTGTCGCAGCCCGGGATCCAGTCGGTCCTGGCGAAGGGCGAGACCAAGGCGAGCGTGATCCTCGGCGCGGGGATCCAGGCCGACCTGCGCGTGGTGGCGGACGTCGAGTACCCGTTCGCGCTCGCCTACTTCACCGGCTCGAAGGAGCACAACATCGTGATGAGACAGCGTGCGATCGCACGTGGGCTGCGGCTCAACGAGTATGGCCTGTTCCGGAGCCACGAGGAGACCCGCGATCCCGCGCTGCGCATTCTGTGCCGCGACGAGGCGGACATCTTCGCCGAACTCGGCCTGGCCTACGTGCCGCCGGAGTTGCGCGAGGACCACGGGGAGTTCGCCGCGGTCGAGTCCGGTGGACGCCTTCCGAAGCTCATCGAATGGACCGAGCTGAAGGGTTCGCTGCACAACCACTCGAACTGGTCGGACGGCCGCGACACCCTTGAGGCCATCGCCGCCCACGCCCATGAGCTGGGGCTCGACTACTGGGCCGTCACCGACCATTCGCGTGCGTCCTTCCAGGCCAACGGCCTCGACCTCCGGCGTCTTGCGGAGCAGAAGGAGGCCATCCGCCGGGTGAACGAATCCTACGCCGCCGAGGGGAGCGACTTCCGCCTGCTGACCGGAAGCGAGGTCGACATCCTCAAGGACGGCCTCGACTTCGACGACGAGACGCTGGCCGGACTCGACGTGGTGGTGGCGAGCCTGCACGTGCCGTCGAGCGACCCCGCGGAGAACACGCGTCGGCTGGTGCGGGCCGCGGAGAACCCGTACGTGCACATGCTCGGCCACCTGACGGGACGCCTGCTGCTGGAGCGGGATGCCTACAAGCTGGACGTCGACGCCGTGGTGGACGCCTGCGCGGCCACCGGCACCTGGATCGAGCTGAATGCGAGCCCTTACCGTTTCGACCTCGACTGGCGGCTGTGGAAGCGGGCGCGGGACAAGGGGGTGAAGTGCGTCATCAACTGCGACGCCCACCGGTTGCACCACTTCGACTTCCTGCGGCTCGGGGCCGGCATCGCCCGCAAGGGCTGGCTGACCCGGGCGGACGTGATCAACACCCTGACACTTCCCGCCTTGCGGACCGAATTGGAAGCGAAGCGCCGCAAGGGCTGATCCGGGCCGATCGAAGGTCGGCGCACCCTGATGGATCGCGGGAGCTTCCCGGAGTGCGCGGGTCCGCTCGCGCTTTCGGAAAGGGACATGGATCCCACGGATTCCCCGAACCATCGGGAAGCCCCCGGCCGGATGCCATCGGAAGGGGTTGGCACGCCAGGCCGCAAAGCCGCGGAGGGGCTGGGCCTCTGGAACTGGACCGAGGGATTGGGGTGGCCTCCACCCGTCAGGGACCGGCCCGGCGGAAGCACTGGGGCGGGCTGCCGACGTCGCCTCCGAATCGTGGAAGCCGTGGGAGGAGAGGTCACCTGACTCAAGCCGTCTCCATCCTGAGGATCGGATTCGAAGACCGCAGCCGTGGCGGCCGCGGCTACCGGATTGCGGACTCGGGTCAGTCGAGGCGGAAGGAGACGTCCTTCGACTCGAGGCGGATCTTCTCCGGGGCCTTGGTCGGATCGATGCGGACGATCACCCGGTGGGTGCCCGGGGCCAGGTCGACGGGGCCGGTGACCTTGGCGCCATCCACCCAGAGCTCGGCGGCGGCACCGGCTTGAAGGGAGAATGTGGCGCGTGTCGGCGTCGCGGTGGTGACCTCGGTCATGGCGAGGACGGCGAGCTTCGCGGTCCAGAAGTCGGCACGGGTGCCGCCCTCCATCAGGGCGCGGGTCAGGTCGCCGTTCACGCGGGAGAGGATGTCGGTCCAGCGGCGGTCGGCCGGGGCGGCCTTCCACATCCAGTCCTCCTTGCCATTCTGGACGTCGGTATGGACGAGGTTGGCGAGCCGCCAACGCCGGGCGATCCCGCCGCGGGAGGCGTCGAAGTCGCCGGGCTTGCCCAGGCGCGAGAGGAACGCGAACAGGTCGACCTGGTCGGCCTCGGGCAGGGAATCCAGGAGACCGCCCGGCATCAGGGAGGCCGTCGCGGTGGTGCGATGCTCGATGTTGGACTTGGGCAGGACCAGCTCCTGGTTGGCCGGGCTGCGGAGGACGAGTTCGGTGCCGGATTCGCGGACGACGGTGCCGGAGACCGTCTGGCCGTCCTTGGTCTCCACGATCACGCCGTGGTAGCCCTCCTTGATCTTGGCGTCGGGCTTGAGGACGGATTCGACGAGGTAGTCGGGCTGGGCGCTGGCGCCGATGGAGGTCATGTCGGGCCCGACGCGTCCGCCGGCGCCGCCGATGGCGTGGCAGGTGACACAGGCCAGCTCGGTCCGGCGGTAGACCATCTCGCCGCGGTTCGGATCGCCGGAGGCGACGGCCTTGGCCGCGAGGTCCTTGATCCATTGGCCGGTGAACGCCTGGGCGTCCGCGGCGATCCCGCCGGCCTTGGCGAGGGCGGCGGCGAGGTCGACGTCGCTGCGTCCGCCCTCGCGTGCGGCGCGCATGCCGGCGCGGGCCGCGGCGGCGGGAAGCCCGGATTCGGGCATGAGCGGGGTGAGGGACTTGGCGGCGCCCTTGACCGCGAGCAGCGACCGCCAGAAGGCGACCGCCCGATCCTCGTCGTCGAGGGATTTCAGGACCGTCACCACGGCAGGACCGGCGGCGGAGAGGTCGATGGCGGCCCAGGTGGCGACCGCGCGGGTCCGGATGGTGGGATCGGGCGCCGAGGCGAGCTTGGAAAGCACGGGACCGGCCTCGGCCGCGGGGAGGGAACGGAGGACGTCGAAGGCTGCGTTGCGAACCGTCTCGGCGGCGTCGGTTCCGGCGAAGGCGTCGAGCCGGAGCTCGGCGGCGCCGAGGGACTTCAGGCTGCCGGCGAGACGCAAGGCCGCGGCGCGGACCTCGGGTGCGGTCGAATCCAGGAGCGTCCGCACCGCCTTGGGATCGCCATCCGGCCGCGTCTTGCGGTTGCGCACGGCGTTGTCGAGCGAGGTGAGCGCCCGGGCGGCCGCCGCGGGATCGAAGCCTCCTTCCAGGGCCTGACGGTAGAGGGCTCCCAGTTCCTTGGCGCCGCCGGCCTCGCCGACCAGTTCGATCCACGGACCCGAGCCATCACGGGCCAGCTTCCTCTCGTTGAGCACCCGTCCAAGCACCCGGCTCACCTGTTCCGGCTTCAACGACTTCAGGGCGAAGGCCAGCTGCTTCTCATGGCCCTCGGCCTTCCAGGCGCCGGACTCGAGGGCGGCGATCCAGGGTTCGGCGAGTTCGTTGATGGTCAACCACAGCGCGTAGTCCAGGGCGGGATCCATCGGCTGGTCCAGCACCTCCAGCGCGAGCGCGGCGGAGCGGGCGTCCTGGATGCGCCCCAGCGAACGCAGCGCCTCGAGGCGCACCTTGGGCTGGGGGTCGTGGACCAGGCGTTCCAGGGCTGCCAAACGGGCCGCGTCCCGGGCGTCGGCCGCTTCCAATGGGAAGCCGGCGAGGGACAACACGAGGGTGGCGCAAACCAGCGGGCGGATCATGGCGGCGAGGATCGGACGGTTTGCTCGGGCACGGCAAGGATGCGGTTGCCGGCTCCGTCGACCGGATCGGCTTCCCGGACCAGCAGCCGCAGCCGGACCGCCTTGCCGTTGGCGATGTTGATCCCGGAGGCTTCGAACCGCCGCAGTCCCGACCAACGGGACAGGAGGTCCGCCGTCTTGGGACCTTCCGCGACGAGGCACAACCTCGGCCCCTTCCCGGCGAGGAATTCGTCCAGCTCGTCGGGTTTCAGATGTCGGACGAAGCCCCGGGTCCGTGCGCGCAGGTACCAGACTGCCGACGGTTCGTCGAAACCGACCGTCGCCACCTCGGAGCCGGGATCGATCCACGGCGACGCCTCGGCGACGAGTCCTCGGACCGGAAGCCGTTCCCGCAGGAGCGGTGTGCCGAAGAACGCGATGGCGGCGACGACCGCGATCTGTCCGCCGGCCTTGAGGACGACTCCGCGCGTCGGCGCGCCGTCGGCCGCCAGGCGGGTGGCGATCCAGACCGCGAGCAGCGGATAGGCCGGCAGCGTGTAGTGGGGAAGCTTGGTCCGGACGAGGCTGAAGACCACCAACACCAGGAGCGAGGTCCCGAGGAGCCATGCGGCGTCGCCGCCGTCGTTCCGCCATCGCCGGAGTAGGGGAAGCCGGCGTGCCAACGGGATCGACCATGGAAACAGGCCCGGGAACAGCATCAGGAAATGGAATGGAATCGCCCCGAGGTACCCGAGGAATCCCCCGAGGCCGTGCCCTTCCATCACTGTGAAGGATCGGCCGATCACGTGTTTCCCGATGCCGACCTCGAGGAACCGGCCTTGGGTCCGCATCAGGGCCGGGATGCCCCAAAGTCCGACGAGGAGCAGCACGAGGGGGACGATCCAGGTCCAACGGAACCGGCGGGATTCCTCCACTTGGCGGCCCTGCCAGACGGCGGTGACGATGGGCAGCCAGGCGACCGGACCTTTCGCAAGGAAGCCGAGCGCGAGGGAAACCGCGAACGCGGCCTGCCAGAAGCGTCGGGAGGAGGTGCTTCCGGATCCGGTGGTGCATTCCCATCCGCTGCGGCAGGTCAGCACGAAGAACAGCACCATCGGCATGTCCGCGACGGAAAGGCGGGAGTGGATCTGCATCAGCGGCGCCGAGGCGAGGATGAGGCCGGCGTACCATCCGGCGCGTTCGCCGCCGATCCTCCGGGCCCAGAAGGCGCTGGCGAGGACGGTGCCGGCGGCGCAGGCGGCGGCGGGAAGACGGGCGGCGGCCTCGGATTCCCCGAACGCGACGAAGGCGGCGGCCTGGAGCCAATAGATCAGGGGCGGCTTGTCGAATCGGTCCTGTCCGTTGAGCCGCGGAACGATCCAGTCGCCGCTCTGGAGCATTTCCCGGGTGGCCTCGGCGAAGCGCGGTTCATCGCGGTCCAACAGAGGCAGGGAACCGGTGCCAAGCAGGAAGAACAGCAACATGGGGACGCCCAGCCACCAGAGACGGTTCTTGGACGCAATGGAGCCGGGATTCAGTTCCGACATGGTCGGACCCTTCTATCTCCCGCTCCGCGACATTCCCAATCCCGGTTGAGGCGTCGCCGGAATGTCACGAGACGGCCGATCAGTTGCCCCACAGGTCGGAAAGCCTCTGCGCGGGATGTCCAATCGCATTCCTAGATCGAACGTGGTTGTCCGCTCCCGCGGTTCGGCCCTCGGGCGACCCTTGTGGTGGTTCGCAATGGCGGCGACCGCCGTCGTCCTCCTGCTCCGCTGGGATGGCGCATTGATGGCGGCCCGCCCGGATTCCCGTCTCCTCCGCGATCTGGCGGAACTGCTGAGCCGCTCCGCCGACGGCCGCTTGCTGTTCCCATCCGCGACCGTGGCGATCGCGGCGCTGATGGCCCTCCGCAGTACCAGGACCGCCCGATGGGTCGGGGCGATGACGCTGGGAGCCATCCTTTGCGGCCTTTCGGCCAACGTGTTCCGCGGGCTCCTGGGGCGTACCCGGCCGGAGGCGCCCGTCGAGCAGGGTTGGTTCGGTCCGCGCAAAGATGGACGATGGATCGTGGGCAAGCATGCCTACAGCTCCTTCCCGTCGGGCCACACCGCGGCCGCGGCCGGCTTCGGGCTGGTGCTGTTCCTCCGTGGCCGTCGCCCGGGGCTCTTCGGCGCCTCCTACGCCCTGTCCGTGGCGTGGTCCCGGGTGCAATTGGGAGTCCACCGTCCCTCCGATGTCGCCGCCGGATTCCTGCTTTCCGCGGTGGTGGTCTTCCTTCTTCGCGACCGTTTCCGCGCACTCCTGGGCATCCAGCCGACGCCGGAATGGTCGCCTGTCTTCCCCATTGGCTCGGAGCCACGGAAGGCGCAGGGTCTTGCGGATGACTCCCAGGACCTTGTCCCGACGTGACGTCTTCCGCGGTTCGGTGGCCATGGCGGCCTATGCCTTGGCTTCCCGTCCGATGACGGTGCTCGGCCTCGACGCCGACGCCGGCTCGGGCGAGGAGATCGTTCCGTTCCTCGACATCCAGCCGACCGGTCGCGGCCTCTATTGGCAGAAGCTCACCCGCTGGGAGACGCGCACCGAGGAACTGTACGAGGTCAGCCACTACGGCCGTCCCAAGACCTCGGCCGAGGGTTGGACGGTGGACTTCACCGGTTTCCTCAAGAACCCGCGGACGCTGTCCCTGGACGAGATACGGATGCGCCCGAAGAAGACGATCCATGCGACCCTCGAGTGCGGCGGCAACGGGAGCAGTCCCGGCTTCGTCGGCGCGATCGGGAACATGCGCTGGACCGGCACGCCATTGGGACCGCTGCTGAAGGACCTCGGACTGGTGAAGCGTTCCAAGGAGGTGGTCTTCTACGGTGCGGACGAGAAGGTGGAGAAGATCCGCGACAAGGACTACCCGCAGCAGTTCGCCCGGAGCCTTTCCATCGAACACGCCCTGCGGGACGAGGTCATGCTGGCCTGGGAGGTGAACGGCAAACCGCTGGACGAGGTGCACGGACTGCCGTTGCGCCTGGTGGTTCCGGGCTGGTTCGGCATCGCCTGGGTGAAGTGGCTGAACCGCGTGGACGTCCTCGACCGCCGGTTCATGGGCAAGTGGATGGCCCGCGAGTATGTCACCCTCCGCGGCGAGGAACATCCGGGGGAACCGACGAACTGGCGCGAGACCTCGGTCTGCAACATGAACGTGAAGTCAATCACCGCGCGGGTCGTTCGGCGACCGGACGGCGTGCATCGGATCACCGGGGCCGCGTGGAGCGACGGCACGCCGTTGAAGCGGGTCGAGGTGCGCATCGACGACGGCCCGTGGCGTCCGGCGGTGATCGAGAAGAAGCCGGTCCGGGACCGGTTCACCTGGAGCTTCTGGCGCCTCGACTGGAAGGACGCGACGCCCGGCGAACACACGGTGGTCTCACGCGCCATCGACGAGGACGGCCGCGTGCAGCCGTCCTCCGAGGATCCGGACATCCAGCTCAAGCGGACCTACTGGGACGCGAACCAGCAGTGGGTGAGGCGGATTCGGGTTGGGTGAGGGGGCGGAGAGGGGTTGAAGGGATGCAGGGTTGAAGGGTTGAAGCGGGTCTGAACCAAAAGTGTTGCCGATGTATTGCCCGCGCCCGCGCCTGACCACGGACCACGGACAACGGACAACGGACAACGGACAACGGACAACGGACTACCCCCGCGTCCGTCGGGTGAGGAAGACACTCAGAACGAGTCCCACTGCGATTCCGGCTGCGCAGAGGAGCGCCCAGAGTCCGGGGCGGTCCGGGAGCCCGCTGTGGATTTCCATGCCGAAGACGGAGGCCAGCGCGGTCAGGGGAAGGAAGATTGCGGCGAGGATGTTGAGCCGGTGGGCCGTCACGCTCATCTGGCGCGCGGTTTCGGCCTGGGCTTCGGCCTGTTTGGCGACCGTGAAGTTCAGTCCGAAGTGGGCGTCCTGGAGGAGCAACTCGGCGTTCCGCTCGATCGAGGCGGCCTGGTCGCGGAAGTTGATCAGGTTGCGGTCCGACTTCACCAGGTCACGTGCCTGTTGAAGGGCGCGATGGAGGCCGCGCGAGGTGCGGACGACCGGGGCCAGTTCCTCCAGCACCGTGTGGTACTCGGTGGCGGTGGAGGCCTTGTGCTCGGCGAGTTCCAGTTGGACGATCTTCTGCTCGAACGACTCGAGATGCTCGTTGAGGCAGGCGATCGCCGAGCCGCCGAGGTTCGAGCGCCATTCGCCCTCGGGTTGACGCCAGAACAGGGCGGGGCGGCGTTGGAGTTCGTTCGGGGCTGGGATCTGATGGAGGATCACCAGCAGGTGGCCTTCCTCGTGGATCGAGCGCTGTGGACCCGCGTCGCGTCCAAGCCGGTTGCGGATGGCGTCCGGCAGGGACCAGGTCTTGGGAAGGAAGCTGCTTTCGTTGGCCATGCACCGTCCTGATACCGGGAGCCGCACACGGCCAGAATCGAAATCGTCGTCGGACATTCCAACGGACTCCCTCCCGTGGGTTCGTCAGGGTGACGGGAACACCCTAGCGATCGACCGCCCGCAGCAGGAGGCCTTCGCTGTCGGACTGCGGCAGGTCCTGGACGAGTCCGGCGAGCAGGATCCGTCCGGTCGCATCGGTCGTCACCGAACGGGATCCGATCCAATGACGATGCCGGTGCAGGTCGAATCGCGCCGTTCCCAGGCCCGCGAAGGAGGTGTCCCGGAGGCCGTCCGCGGTCAACCGGAGCAGCCCGATCCATCCCGGTTCGCGCAAGGTGTCCGATTCGCCGGTGACCAGGAGCCGACCTTCGGAGTCCAGGGTTGCCGCCGTGCTGGCGGCGCTCGACTGGATTCCGAATCCCGCGAGGCGTCCGCGGAACCAGCCGGCCGCACCGAAGGAAGGATCCAGCAGGCCTCGGGTTTCGAGGCGCAGCGCGAAGATCTCCCGCCGGATCGAGGTCGGATCCTGGGTGTCGCCGACCACGAGGATCCGGTCCTCCCGGTCGACCTGCACCGAGGCGGCCCGCACGCCGGGCAGTCCCTTGAAGAACACCTTGCCGTCCGAACCGAAGTCCGGATCGGGCTCCCCGTCGGTTCGCATGCGGCTCACCACGAGGGCCGTGCCGTCCTTCAGACGCAGCGTGCCCGCGGCGACGAGCCGGCTTCGGGAGTCCACGGCGAGATGCTGGAACGGAGCGGCCGGGGACATCGTCTCGACCGCGAACAGGCCGTCGGGTCCGAAACTGGAGCCGACCGTGCCGTCGGCGTTCCGACACAGGATGCCGGAATGTTCCACCTCCTCGACGTCGGTGGCGTAGAAGGTCAGGAACAGCCTCCGCGTCGCCGGGTCCCAGGCGAACGCGTCCACCTCCGTGACGTCGAACGGTCCCCGGTGGTTGCCGACGGAGACCTGCACGATCCCGTCCGTGCCGAAGCCGACGTCGGCGGCTCCGGTCCGGGCGTCGATGCGGGTGAGTCCGATCGCGTTGGGAAACGAACTCCAGGAGTGGCCGGCGACGAACAGATGGCGGGATTCCCGGTCCATCACCGCACGCGATGCGCGGGCCTCCTCGAATCCGAAGGCCTCCAACCGGTCGCCGCTGTGGCCGAATTGGCGGTCGGGTCTGCCCCGCTCGTTCCACCGGCGGATCAATCCGAGGACCGCGCCTTCCTGGGTTTGGACCGAACCGACCGTGATGGCGGCGCTTCCGTCACTCGCCACGGCGCTCCAGCCGGCGGAGCGGCCGAATGCGGGCTCGAGGCAGTAGCCATGGTTGTCGTCGCCGAACTCGGTGTCGTATGGCGGACGCTCCAGCGGTGCCGGCGGCGTCCCGGCGAAGCAATGCCATGTCCGGAGAGGCTGGCCTGCGGATGCGGAACGGAACATGGAACCCAGCATCCGGGAACACCGATGGGGCCGGGGATGGGGAATCGGCGCCCGTCGGTGGATGGCAGGGCAGTGCGGGCCGAAGGGGCCGTCGGGACGTCGTCGGACGTTGGGTGGGGCCGTTCAGCCGCCGCCGAACAGGGCCGGGGCGATCTGGCGCGCCAAGGCGCTGCTTTGGGCGTGGATCTCCGCGGCCGAATCGCATTGCAGGGCGAACTCGGCCAACTTCCGCGCCTCGGGCAGCTTCAGTCGGCGGAGCAGGAACTTCACCTGCGGGACCAACGCCGGCGTGGCGCTGAGTTCCTCGACACCCAGGCCCACCAGCAGCGGTACCAGCGCGGGTTCGCCTGCCATTTCTCCACAGACGCCGGTGGGCTTCCCCAGCTTTCGGCCGGCCTCGACGGTCATGCGGATGAGCCTGAGCACGCCGGGATGGGTGGGCTGATAGAGCGGTGCGACCCGCTCGTTCATACGGTCCACGGCGAGCGAGTAGCCGGTCAGGTCGTTGGTGCCGATGCTGAAGAAGTCGACCTCCCGCGCGAGCATGTCGGCGATGACCGCGGCGGCCGGGATCTCGATCATGGTGCCGACGGGCATGGACTCGTCGAAGGCGATCCCCTCGGCCCGGAGTTCCTCGCGGCAGGCGGCGAGGTGGGCGTTCGCGGCGCGCAATTCCTCGATGCAGGAGACCATGGGGTAGAGGAGCCGCACGCGTCCGTGGGCGCTGGCCCGGAGGATCGCCCGCAGCTGCTGCCGGAAACCGGTCGGGTGCCCGAGGCTGATGCGGATGGCCCGCCAGCCGAGGAACGGATTGGGCTCGCCGGTTCGGGCGAGGTCCCCAGGCAGCTTGTCTCCGCCGAGGTCCAGCGTGCGGAGCACCGCGGTGGCCCCGGGTCCAAGGCGTTCGGCCACGGCCTTGTAGGCGAGGTATTGTTCCTCCTCCCCCGGCGGGTCACGTCGGTTCAGGAAGAGGAACTCGGTCCGGAACAATCCCACCCCTTCGGCTCCGCTCGAATGCACCGCCGCCATGTCCTCCGGGGCGTCGATGTTCGCCGCAAGGGTCACGTGGTGGCCGTCGAGCGTGACGGCGGGCTGTTCCCGCAACAGCGACAGCTTCTCCTCGAACTGGGCCCGGCGCTGCTTCAGTTGGCCGTACTCGAAAAGGGTCTGGTCGGTCGGATTGACCGTCAGGCCGCCGCCGTGGCCGTCGAGCAGCGCGTACTCGCCGTCCCGGACCTCGCCCAGAAGCGGTCCAAGGCCGACCACGGCCGGGATGCCGAGCTTCCGCGCCATGATCGCGGTGTGGCTCGTGCGGCCGCCGGACTCGGTGGCGAAGCCGAGCACGTGCTCCCGGTCCAGAGTCGCCGTCGTGCTCGGGGCCAAGTCGTGGGCCACGACGATGCACGGCTCGGACAGTCGCCGCAGGTCGCGCGGCTCGCCGATGCCCTGAAGGTGGTCGATCACCCGGCCCGCCACATCCCGCAAGTCCGCCGCGCGCTCCCGCAGGTAGGCGTCGTCGATGGCCTCCAGTGCGGCGACGTACTTCTCGCTGACGACATGGAACGCCGCGTCGGCCGCGAGGTGTTCCGAACGGATCTTCCGCGCCACTTCGTCGAGCAGCGTGGAGTCCTCGATTACGAGCAGGTGGGCTTCGAAGAGGCCGGCCTCGTTCGCCCCCATGGCCGCGGCCACCTGTTCCTTCACCGCGGTGATGTCCCGTCGGGTTTCGACGAGGGCGGTGTTCAGGCGCGCCAATTCGGCCTCGACCTGTTCCGCCGGCACCGGCGTCGGATCGACGTGCCGTCGGGCCTGTCCAATGGTCAGGATCCGGGCATGGGCCACCCCGCCCGACACCGCGATTCCCCGGTGCGTGCGTTCACCACCGGCATGGGTGCGATCGGCCACGTCCGCGAGGCTAGCCGTCTGGAGCGGCCCCCGTGAAACCTTTTCCGTTGTGCCTGGATGGGGCGGGCGCAACGCCGCCAGGATTGGCCACAGAGGCGCGGAGGACACGGAGAAGGGGATTTTGTCCGTTGTCCGTTGTCCGTCGTTGGCGCGGCCCCACTTCGTTTCCGATCACCGTACCGGCGCCCATCGGCGGGTTTCACGGCCACGGGTGCCAAAAGTGCGATGAGCTTCTGAGGTACGGAGTCCCGGCTTTAGCCGGTCTGAACCTTCCCAGTCCCAGTAGGCGGTCGAAACCCAGCGTCGATCTGCGAAGGAAGGTCACTCCGGCTAAAGCCGGGACTCCATATCCCTGAGCGCGCTGAAAAGGGCGACTCGGACCAGTTGGTTGGCAGCCTGCGTTGATGCCCGAGGAATCGGCGTCCGTGCGGCGGGTCCCGCCGCGGTGGCACTCGTGCCTTGACCCCCGCAGCCAGCCCCGCGACAAGGTCTCCATGCACCGTCCCTCTCCCCGCGCGTCCGGCCTCGTCGCCGTTGCCGCCGTCTTGGCGACCTCCTTGGCCGGCTGCGCCTCCGGAAACGTCGCTTCCTCCTCCAAGCCGGTCCTCCACTCCTTCACCAAGCAGCAGTTGACCGACGAGTTCTGGAGCGAGG
>JAIXUV010000272.1 GCA_027483345.1 Verrucomicrobiales bacterium
ACGAATCCGAAGAGCACGAAACGAGTTCCAATCCAAATCCTCCGGCCGATGGATGCTGGCTGTGTATTCATGGGCGCGCAGCTGGCTAACGGAGGAAGCTCAGCGACCCGGCGCTCCAAACGCCTGGATTGCAACGACAACGCTCCCGCCGGGTTCGCTGGAGCGCCTTGTTAGGCGGCATATGTCACCTTTTTTGATCGAACTCCCAGCCACAACCCGATCGCCACGATAACAACTGACACCGCCGAGTTGACGTTGATCTCGACATTCTCCCGGTGCTTTGCTTGCTCAAGTGCTCTCCGCGTCGCCTCGCTAGGCGCGTCAAAGAAAGCACGACTAGCGTGCCGACGCTCTTCTGAGTCGTAAAGACCAGGAGGACGAAGCATGAAAACTCCGACTCCAGCAAAAATGAGGATTATCGGTAGAAATCTCATGACTCGTGAATGCCGCCTAGCAATCACTGGCGGTAACTGAATCGGCGGAATATTGTCCATATGCGCCAAGAAGCCTAACAGGTATTGGGCGCAACCCAGTTGCGCCTAGCATGAATCTGGGTTGGTTGAGTAATCCTGCGAACCCTTTGGAGCGTCGGCGGTTGCAGACGGGAGTCAAGATTTGGGTTTCGCCTATCACTGCTTGAACGGGCCCGGGGCGCCTAAGGAGTCGGGGGGCTCTTCGAGTTGGGTTTCGCCTATTGTCGTATCCGGAAGAATCGCGCTGGTTGGAAGGTCCTGAAGGGAAACAGGTTCGATCCGAGATGGAATGGATGGGTTTCGCCTATTGTCCTTGGGCGTCGGGGGGCGGGACAGGATCCGAGGCTTTGGTTTCCGAAGGGAGCAAGCGACGTTCTGCTCGCCCGCCGCAACGGGCAGGTCGCCCATTCCACCAAGATCCAGGGAACCGACAGATCAGGGCGGGTCCCTCTCCGTGCGCTCTGTGTCTCCGTGGCCCATCCGGTTCACAATGGTCAAAGCGCCGGAGAGCCGCCGTAATCCAAGACGGCGACGCGTTGTTGTGGCGTGCGATGGGCGGTGGGCGAGTGGCGCCCACAGAGCTTCTGGGCTTGGGGGCGGAAAGCGGGTTCGGGTTAGGTTACCGACCCCATCGCCTTCATGTCATGAACCCGCAACCTGACCGATTCCCGCAACCTGACACGTTCCGCCGTCCCCGGGAGCGGATCGTCCCGAATCCGAA
Source organism: Verrucomicrobiales bacterium (assembly GCA_027483345.1). GTDB lineage: Bacteria > Verrucomicrobiota > Verrucomicrobiia > Limisphaerales > UBA9464 > SXXZ01. Next base: position 1,195 of record JAIXUV010000272.1, read on the forward strand.
GCTGCGGCTGATCGATCAGTGCCGGGAAGTCCTCCGGCTCCGACACATGGCCTGGAGGACGGAAGAAGCGTATCTTGGTTGGATCCGGCGTTATCTCCGCTTCTGTAGGGATCGTCACGGAAGCTGGGTGCACCCGAAGGATTGCGACCCGGGAATGCTCCGCGAGTTCCTCTCGGATTTGGCCGTCCGTGGCGGGGTCTCGGCCTCGACCCAGAACCAAGCGTTGAACGCCTTGGTGTTCCTCCACCGGGAGGTATTGGGTCTGGAGGTCGCCGAACTTGACGGAATGGAACGGGCGCGGCGGCGGCACCGGATCCCGGTCGTATTGGGGCGGGAGGAGGTCCGACGCCTTTTCGGGGCGCTCGAGCCGCCGATGGACGTCTTCGGGCGGCTGCTCTACGGAACCGGACTGAGATTGGTCGAGGCGTTGCGGCTGCGGATCCAGGACGTGGATTTCCCCGGGCGAATCGTGGTGGTCCGGGGCGGCAAGGGGGACAAGGACCGTCGAACGATGTTGCCGGAGACCTTGGTGGAACCGCTCCGCCTGCAGATGGAAGAGGCACGCCGGGTTTGGCAGAAGGACCGCGAGGAGAAGCAGCCCGGTGTCTGGCTGCCGGAGGCCTTGGAACGGAAGTATCCCTCGGCGTCGACAAGCTGGAACTGGTTCTGGCTGTGGCCCAGCCGGGAGGCCGGGAAGGATCCGCGCACCGGACGTGTACGGCGGCATCACCTGCTGGAGAGGAACGTGCAGGTGGCGGTCCGGAAGGCGGCCCTCCAAGCGGGGTTGGAGAAGCCGGCGACGCCCCATGTGTTGCGGCATTGCTTCGCGACGCATCTGCTGGAGGCAGGTACGGACATCCGGACGGTGCAGGATCTCCTGGGACATGCCCACGTCACGACAACCCAGATCTACACGCACGTGCTGTCGAAGCCGGGGATGGGGGTGCGGAGTCCGTTGGATGGGTAGTCGAGAGCGGGGGAAGGTGGTGGCATTTCTGCGGCCTTCGGGAAGCCTCGCGTTGAGTCGTTGGCTGCTTTTGGTGACCCACTAGTCGTTCTACAGCCGAATCCGCTTCACCTCCTCGAGGGTGATCTCGTCGCGGGTCCGGTCGTAGAGCTTGGTGGTTCGAGGGGATTCGTGGCCGGCGATGGCTTGGGCGTTTTCCACGTATCGAGATAGGTGACTTTGATGAGGCAGACAGATATCTTGCAATGGCGAGGGAGATTGTCGGTGATAGTTTTAATGTATTAGATATACAGCGAGATCTTGTGCGAGCGCGCCAGGGAAATGGCTCAGGAGCAGGATGAATCCAGGGCCTGAATCCACGCCGGTTCAGGTTCTCCTCTCGATGCGGTTGGAAGTTTGAAGACCACTACAACGACCCCATTCCGTGCTCATGGGAGCGGGGATGTTCGGGGCGCTTCTCGGGAAACAGGATTCCTTTCCAGAACTCTTCCTGGCGCGGGTCGGAGCGACGGCCTTGTTCGATCCGCAGTTCGCGATGCTTATGGAGTGCCGTGAGCAGTCCTTGAATGCGCCCGTTTCCGAATCCCTGTTCCGCAGCATCGATGCGCCATTGCCGTTGGATGTGACGGGAGACCTCTTCCGGATCTTGGGCGACTCGCAGGAGCAGCTGGGTCTGGACCCCACGGCTGGCGGCCCGAAAGAGCCCCATCGGAAGTTGAGCGTCCGCGTGGACGCCCAAGGGGCCGATGGATTCTTCGAACAGTTGAGCCTCCCACCGCTTGAAACGTCCCGACGCCGCTCCATGCCGAAGGCTGAGGGGATTCTCAATGACCTGTCCGTCGGGCAGTTCGAACCGCGAGGAAAGCAAGACCGTGGTCCTCAGGTTCGGCTGCAGGGTGTCGTTCGCACCGCGGGTGAACGCTACGTAGAGGAAGCCAGGTGGATGGGTGTTGTGGGGTCTGAAATCGGCGGACTTCGCCAAGTCCTGGAGTTCGCCCATTGCCCGATCCACGGCGTGTTGATGGAGGGTGAGGACCGACGATTTGGTCTGCGGGTCCCCCAAGGCCCAAATGCCGGAGATCTGCGGATCGGCCTCGAAGTTCAGAAGTGTTCCGACCACCGGGTTCTTGGCGGCCTCGGTTGAGGCAGAAGGGTCGTGGATGCCGGAATGGAAAACCCGGTCGACCTCCTGGAAGTCGACCGGGTTCGTGAGTTCGAGGGCCGCGATCCCGACACCGCCCCACCAACCCGGCATTCCCAGTTGGAGATGCTGGTAGGTCAGGCCCTGACGGCGTTCCGCGAAGAAGGACAGACCGCTGCGGAACAGGGGCTCCAATTCCGGAGGCTGCTTCATGGAAGCGCAGAAGCTCCCGCGGCCAGCGACCGGAGGTCGATCCGGAGCCACTGCGGCGAACGGTCGCGGCGCGTGGTGTCTCCGCCCTTGTTGCCCGGTCCGGCAGGCAGGATGAAAGCGATCACCTGGATGCGGCCATTGTACTCGATGCGGACTTCGCCGGTGACGGCCGCGCTCCCTGCGTAGCGGTTGAGGTAGATGGCCTCAGGCAGCTGGGCACCGTCCAGTTCCACGAACTCCCACGAGTTCTTCCAGTCCGGCGACGGGTTCGGCTCCGCCTTCTGGATGTCCCGGAAGTAGCGTCCTGTCTTGCAGGTCCGGTTCTTCCACGACAGTTCCACGCCTTCCTTGAGGATCGGCACATGCAGGTCGACGTCCACGAAGCGCGATTCGCCAGGAGGCGTCGTCCACAGGACTCCGATGCCGGTCTTGCCCAGCGGCACAGCGGGCCACGGCGAGGGCGCGCGACGGACCTCTTCCACCCAGTTGGTCACCGTCTTCACGACAACGTGCGTCACCACCTGGGTCGTTGCGGTCACCGGCAGCTTCAACTCTACCGGAGGTTCTCCGACCCAATGGAAGAGGCGGTTAGTGTCGGAGGGATTCACAGCGACCTGCAGGAACGGATCCCGGCGGCCGGAGAAGGCGCTCTGGAACGCCGTGGTCACGTCCGGCGTGAAGGTCACGAGGGCGCCGCTCTGGTTCGCCACGAAGAGGCTGTAGAAGCGTTCCATGCTGCGGCGGTGGCGTTCCGAGGTGGAACGATTGGGATCGGTGGCCAACCAATGGACCGTCGTCGCCTCGAGCTGGTGGCCGCGTTCGGTGGTGTTGAAGACCGAGCCGGAGTCCCGGAGCTGGAGGTCGGCGGGCCAGTTGGTGGTGAGGCAATAGCCCTCAGCCGGGAAACACGGATAGGCGTCCCCGATGAGAAGGACGGAACCATTCACCGGACGGATCTGGCGGCTGATTTCATCCAGCACCCGCGGGACCGACAGCACCGCCTGGGTGTTGGTGCTTCGGAGGACGGCGAGCACAGCCGACTGGATGGTGGCGCTGTTGCGGTTTCGCTGCAGGAACTCCTTCGACTCGGTCACCGTGACCGAAGACAGGGTCTGGAAGGTGTCGCCGCTGAAGACCGTCACCTGGGTGCCGGGTTCACCGGAGGCCATGACCGACTCGAGGCGCTGATTGATGGGGGTGTGGAGGGCCGGAGGAATGTTCGGACCCACGACGATGACGACGTGGCGGGGGACTGCGTTGGCGTTGAGGGCGGCCATTGCCGCGGCGAGAAGCGATAGGGCTTTCATGGTCAGTTGCGGAAGAAGTCGATGAAGCGATCGATCCAGGGCGTGGAAGGGCGCGACGCCGTGGAGACGTCCACCTTGCCGGAGGCCTTGGCCTCGATGCCGGAGCGCTGCTTGCGGGCGGCCTCGGCGCGGATGAGGTAGTTCGAGCGGGCTGCATCCACGAAGGCGCGGCGCTCGGCGATGAGCTTGTTCCGCAGCGTCGGCAATTCGTGGAGGGCGTGCTGTTCGACGGCCAGTTCACGGTCCGCGCGGTTCAGGCGGTCCTCGAAGAGCCAGGCATCGGGATTCGGGGCGGCTGAAGGGGAACGGTGCTGGATGTAGATGAGGTGCGCGTAGGCGTAGGAGGCGTTCGCGCCGAACATCTCCAGCAACATCTGGCTCCATTGCAGGTAGATCCCGAGCCCGAGGACCCGGCCGGTGGTCGGGTGGAGGATGTCGGTCGGCTCGACGAGGAAGCCGCCCGTGGAGAAGGCGAAGAGGGTGATGTAGGTGACACCGAAGAAGAGGGTGATGCCCGCCAGGACAAAGTTGAGGCGACGGGCGGCGACCTCGGTTTGGAAGTTCTCCGCGAGGAGCTTGATGGAGACGCAGGCGCAACCGACTAGGGTCGCCACCGCGAAGCAGATGGACCACGAGTCTCCGAACTGGGAGGTGTTCCGGAAGATCTCGAAAGCGCTGATGACCGAGGCAATCAGGAACCCGAACATCGAGACCAACGCGAGTGTCATCTTGAAGACACCCCAGGCGGTCCAGTTCACGAAGCGGCTTGCAGAAGAGCAGTTGTGATACTGCCGCTTGGCACGGTTGTAATCCCGGAGCTTGTCCTGGACGCGACGCTTCTGCTCCTTGGTGTGGCGACTGAGTTCGATCAGGGCATAGCCCCTGGAGGCGTTCCACAGGTTGGTGTGGTAACGGGCGACAATCCGCTCCGCATTCCGAACCCCGGAGGAGATCACTTCCCCGATGAGGTCCGCGTTGATGGTGACGGATTGGAGGCTCTCGACGAGGGAACGGGCCCAGGTCTCGAGTGCACGGTGGACGGCGAGTTGATTGTTGGGATCCGGCGGTGTTTCCGCCTCCGATTTATCGTGAGGATTCATGTCCCGAGGACACTACTCTCCTCGGAAACCGCCTCGAGATCCCGGCCGCCTTGAACTGGCTGGCAGTTGGCTAGTTAAGCCGGGCGAGGCCTTCAGTGCCGGTCTGGAGCCCGTCTTGAGTGCTCAAAGCTCCCGTGTGAGGAGCATGTACGGCCCGAATCGCCGAAGAATCTTGTCCAACTCGGTCAGGTTGTCCACGCGCTCATGACGCATGGCGTCAGCAATCTGACGTGACAGGGCCGTGGCAAGATCCCCGGAGTCCAAGCCATTCGCGACGATTGCGGGCAAGAGCCTTGAGGTCGTAATGCTCCAGATGGGCCACGCGGTCATCAGGACGTTTCGGGCGCCTGCGGCGAGGGTGGCTCTTTGAAGACCATAAACACCGTCCGAATCCCCAAACTCACCGAGCCCGGTGCTACAGCCGCTCAGGATGACAAGCCAGGTTCCGTTTAAATCCGCTGCTTCAAGCTCCCCAGCGGTCAAATACCCCTCTGGATTGGGTTCCGTGCTTTCGGTGCGCATGGGGACTTCCATCCGGATTCCGCTCATCCTGGGCGTTGTGTCCACGACCGCGGGAACCTTCCAGTTTGCTCCAGCCACGACGACGAAACTGCTCCGCATGGCCCAACGGACGGCCTCTTGGTCACCCGGGCTGGAGCTGTAAGAGGACACCGAAGGAAACCAGTGTCCGTGGGAGGCCAGAAGCAGAATGCCCGGCGACTGGGTCCCAAGTACGGCCTGCTTTGTGAACCTCCTGCCGTGTTCAAGGCGGACGGACCAGCTCCTGTTCGTGAGGACCTTTTCCAGTTCCACACCCTCGGAAAGCGTGGTCGGAAGGGTTTTCCAGCGTGGCTCTTTGCTCACCCCCTTCACCGGCTTGAGGTCGAATTCGGGATGGGCAAAAAGGCTTGCAGACTTGGAAACGACTTTCGTGGGCTGGTTCTCCAGAACCTCCGCCACCGACGGAATGTAACGGAAGATGAACTCCTCGCCGAGCAGCCGGTCTGCCTTCGCCAAGCTGGCGAAGGACAGGCTGCCTAGCGGGCCCTCCGGGCAGATGACAATGTTTGTACAGCCCGGAGGAAGCTGCGCCGCGATGGGGTCCCAGAGCCGTTCTCGGAGTGCCCGGGAGATTCCGAGAATCGTCTTACCGGACCCGGTTTCGTTCCGGAGGGACTCGGTGTAGTCGAGGACCAGCTTCGGAATCTCCCGATTACCGGGCAGGCGAATCGTTCGCGGGGCTTTCCCGGGGAGGTAGAGGATGGCATCAAGGCGGGTCTCTGGTTTGTCCGGTGAGCCGACCTGGGCATGCAGTACAAAGTCGACGAGGACTGCGTTCGATGGGAACCGCTTCCAGTAGGCATCCTCGCCCAAGGCCAGGCTTCGCCGAATGCGCCCCAGAGGATATCCGAGAGCGGTGAGGTCCTTCTCTAAACTCCGGTCCGAGGAAGGGCATTCTGGCTCGGTCTTTCCACCGGCCAGAAGGCGTCCTTGGCAGTTGAGCCGGCCGTTCAGGTTGGCTTCCCACCGTTCTGCTATGTTCCGACTTCGCGGATCCTGCTTGGCCAGTTCCAAATCGCGAACCTCGGCCCGCAACCGTGAAGGAAGGCCCTTGTAACGGGCGGAGGCCGCTGCCAATCGCACGTCCGTGTCTATGGTGAGAGTCCCTGGAACGACCAAAGGGTCAGCGAGCCTCAGCTTGAACCGGAGAAGCGGCTCGTCGCCGCTGAACGCCGCCTCCTCCACCATCTGCGCCAACACGGATTTGAGTTGTTCAGCCCACCTAAGCGCATTGGTTTGTTGCCTGCTCCACTGGGAACAGAGCGCCAAATCCTGAAGGGTTGAAACAACTTCGAGGTGGGTCGGCCCAAAACTTGCCAGCAATGCGGGCAATGCGGACGTCAGATGGTCGATGGCGTTGGAGTAGGACCCCTGAAGAGCCAGCATCTTTCCGAGGAGCCGTTCGCTGGAGGCCAGGTCCGGATTTCCCGGCAGCAGCAGCTTCCTGCGCAGGTTCCAGGCTTGTTGCGCCAGTTCCAGTCCCTCGCCCGGCCTTTGCATCATCCTCGCGGCCCTCGCCTTCAGATGGAGGGTGGTTGCGGCCTCCGGTGTCTGTGTCTGGTGGCTCTTCTTGTAATACTGCCAGTCGGCTTCCAGAATGGCCGTAGCTCGCTGGATAGGTTCTGGATCGCGGGAAACCAGATCCAGATAGCATTCGGCCAGCAGACTCCGGAATCGCATCGAGGTCTTGTCGTCCAGGTTGCGACTGTCGAACCCTGGATTGTTCAATACCTCCAACGCCTTGGAGGGCATGCCCATGACGACAAAGCTTCGGGCGAAGTCTTCAAAGAACCGGATTACGAATTCCTGCGGCGCCGTAGCCAAGCCGTTGTGCAAGGCAATCTCTTTGAGGACGCCAGAGGCCAAATCTACCCGTTTGAGCTCAATGAGAATCCGAGCCTGATGCTCCAGGGCCTCAAGCCGGACAATGCTGTTTGACGGGAGATGGCGCGAGGCCAGCTCCACAAGGAGCCCGGACTTCTCCAGCACTTCGTCCTTCCCAATCTGCACCAGTTGGCGGGGCAATAAATCGAGGCGACCTCGCAGGACTTTCTCTACGCCGTTGGTCGCTCCCGGTTTGCCGGCAGCCTCGACCTCAGCCCGAAGGCTATCGGCCCACGCCGAGACCGGATCTTGGGTGGAATCGGCGGCGCGAATTCCGGCGCCAACGAGGACCATTCCGGCGGCTAGCCAAAGCCGGAGGAAGGGCATGAACCACGGTATTCCTTTTCGCTTCATGGAGTTCCGAGTACCAGCGACAGGGTTCCAGCCTGTTGGCCCGAAGCCAGTTCGAGCTGGATGTCGACCCATTCCAAATCCTCCAGCTTGGCCTTGCCCAACTCCACGGCTGACCTGGTGCGAATCCGGATCCTCCCCGTGCCAGTGACGGCCTGGCCGCCTTGGGCCTTGCCGGAAACCCCGGGGGTTCCAATCCAAAGTCTTCCGCCCGAGGCGGTGCTGTTGGTCAGGATTCCGGACAATTCCAGGCGGTCGCCAGCTGGAGTGCTTAAGACCACCCGTCCTTGGCTGAGCTGGAAGGTGGCGCCAAGTTCATTTGGAAGGTTCCTTAGGAAGACCAGCTCCGTTGGGGTGCCGGAGCGCAGGCTGTCGTTTGCCAGTGAGGCGACGATTGTTTCCCCGCCCCCACCAGATGGACGAAGGACGACCAGGGAGACCCCGGCGACCAACATCAAGGCCAAGGCTGCCCCGGCGTACTGGACGCCCGGCAGAAGGTCGCCCCAGGCGAATCCCTCGGCCGGGCGCGCCTTGGTCTCAGGCGGGGTGACCAGGTCCCGCACGAGGTCTTCGATCCGGTCCTCGCTCGTCTGGGCGGAGGCAAACGCTTCAGCCCGGGCGCGGCGTTCCGCCTGGGAATCGTCCCGTTTCCCATCCGGATCCATTGGAGTTCCCCCGCTCATATCGGTCCCATTCTTTCCCTTCTCGCTACCACTGTCAGCCGTGCAGTAGGCCAACCGCCCCCGGCAGTTGCCACTGTTGAGGGAGCGGGCGGTTTCATCGTTGGTGAACTGGTTGCGGTCCAAGAAGGCGAGCGAGCACTGGCTCCAGCAATGCTGCTTCCACCGGACGTTTTGGTCACATTCCTTGAGTCAGCAGGATTGGGGTCGATGCAGCCCGGCCGTCTTCCCTTCAACCTTGGACCACGCGGGCAAGTCCTTCTGGCGGTTGCGGTAGGTACCCACCTCCTCGGCCAGGGAGTGTGCCTTCCTGAAAAGCCGGGGCGGCAGGATCATCCAGTTCCGAAAGTGATTGTTGGCGCTTCTGGAGGAAAGGGTCCGCCGGATGTGGAGCACGAACAGCTCCCAGCTTCCGGCCGTCTGGCTTCCCGTAGAGAACGGGACATTGAAGTCGGCAATGAAGGCCGCCAGCGGAGCAATGTTGGCGCGCCGATCCACGGGAAGACCGGCGCGGTCATTAAATTCGTAGCAGAAAATCAGCGCAACGTGGACTGCGCGCTCCACGTCTTCACGTTTGACCCGCTCGACCAGCTCCAAAATCTGTTCGTCACTCGTGGCCCGGGTTCTCATCGGGGCCTTGAGCACCGTGTCCAGAAGAAGCCGAAGTGCCTTGTCGAACTGCCCTCCCTGATTCTGGCTGTAGGAACTCACTTCGGTTCTGAATAATCCAAAGGCTTCCGGCCAGTCGAGCACTTCGCTTCTGGTGACTCTATTTCAGCCACCGGCGGACCCGTTCCACCAGGGAAACGGTCTTCGGCTCCTGCGGTATCACAAGGTCTCGAACCAGTTGTGGGAGTTCCGTTTCAGAAGTCATGCTTCGCGCGAATTCCTCCGCGCGGTGCCGTCTTTCCAATCCTTTATCGTCTCGGCGATGGGGTCTTTGTGTTTCGGGTTCCATGGTAGGGGTTCTCCTGAAAATGAACCCCTATCGTGACTTCTCCCGACTTCGCTTCACCTCCTGAAGACCTGTTCCAGGATAGACACAAATCGCCTGAGGCAAGCTCAGTGTTGGATCTAGAACTCAAAACTATAGAACGCTGAGCTGCCGGTAGATATTACTATTTGGATACCAACGTCTTGCACGTCTCCGAAGCTTGGGGAGTACCGCCGTTGGCTTCACGTGCCGGGAGTTCAGCAGTTAGGGTCGGCGGCGCATGAAGCACTGCATCGCATCGCCCGCCGCGCCGGATGGAGAACCCCATTCCGGTCGCTTCCGCCGGGGTCTCGCGACTCCCGATTCCCGAGGCCGGAATGACATCCGGATTCACATGAACGCCCTTTTGCTTGCCGGGCGCTTCTTGGCTCTCCGCAACCCGAAGGACTCCACCACTCCCAAGATTCAAAACAACTAACAGGCCCTCGCAAGGAAATCAACCAACCGCACATCAACCACTACCATGACCAAAGAAGAGTTCGACGGACTTCCCCGTCTTCCCGCCCGGCTTACCGCGCAGATGGTCGCTTGGCTTCTCGGCCTCAAGGCCGAGGACCTCTCGATCTCAGCAGTGAAGAAGCTGGTTCCGCCCCTCAATGACCTTGGACCCGGAATCGTCCGCTATTGGTCCACCGCCGAAGTCCTGCTCATCGCCAAGGACTCCAACAAGTTGCGCCTGATCACCAAGGCCATCTACCTGCACTGGAAGAACCGGAGCTCGAGCCGCTTGGGCTAATCATCCATCCAACCTTGAAACAACCCCGGGGCCACCCGTTGGCCCCGGGGGCCAAACTCACCACCGTCACCAATCCCTACCATGACACCTGACCAGATCCGTTTCATGCAGCGTCACCGCATTCCGGCCCGTTTGTATCGGGAGGAGGCCGCGCTGATTCTTGGGCTGAAGCCGCATGACCTGAACATTCCCGCCGTTCGCAAACTCGTCCCGCCGCTCAACTGGGAAAAGGGCGCCGTGAAGTACTGGGCCACGGTCGACCTCGAAGCCATTTGGGGCGACCGCAAGAAGCTGGCGCAGATCAGCTGTGCCATTTGCAGCCACTGGAAGGACTTCAACAACGGCTCGGACGACGAGATGTCCCTGACCGAATAACCGCCCGCCGGGCCGGAGCCTTTCCGACCCGGCCGGCCCCTTCTTGCAATGAACGCCCCGCACAAATTGACGGTTCACTTCTCCTCGGCCAGCGACGATTGGCCGACGCCACAGAACCTGTTCGACGCGCTCGATACCGAGTTCGATTTCACCCTGGATCCCGCCGCTACGGTGGAGAATGCCAAGTGCGCCAAATACTACACCCGTGAACAGGACGGTCTTTCCAAAGACTGGACCGGTGAAACGGTTTTCCTCAATCCGCCCTACGGCCGCGGCATCGGCCAATGGGTCGCCAAGGCCTACGAGACGGCGCTCACCGGCTCCGTGGTGGTTTGCCTGTTGCCCTCCCGGACGGACACATCCTGGTGGCACCGCTATTGCGCCCGTGGCGAAATTCGGTTGCTGAAGGGTCGGTTGAAGTTCGGTGGAGCCAAGCATTGCGCGCCGTTCCCCTCGGCCATCGTGGTGTTCCGCCCTTGGGCGCAGCCATTGAAGCACGTTGGCTGAGTTGTCTCGGCAGGGGGGTGGGGTAGGTCTTCTTGGCGCGGAAGCCCGCCCCACCCGTCAGCCGCCGCCCTTGGCCGCGCCAATGCGGGCGTTCAGATCTCAGACCTTTGAGGTGCCCCTGATTGTTCCTCGCGGCCGGCCAGATGAGGAGGGGCAATGCGGTTCGTGAACCGCTGCTCAGGCCATCCGCCAGAAGGCGGGAGAGAGAATTCCGCAGGGAAATGTTGCCGTAGGACTGCTGGTGTCCTACGGCACCTGTCACACCGAGGTATGGCCAACTTTAAGAAACATGTGGCAGTCGGCGCGGGCGTGGGTGCAGGGCTGAATCTGCTATGGCAGATTTCCAAGATCATGGAGTCCCAGTATCCGCCATCGAACTTGGGCGAACTGCTTCAGCGGGTGGACTTTCTTCAAGTCGCCTCCTTTGCGGTAGGGGGTGCCGCCTGCGCTGCACTGCCTGACATTCTGGAACCTGCCACCAGTCCCAACCATCGCGCACTTTTCCACAGTCTTGCCTGCGGAGGAGCGGTGACCTACGGCGCGTTCGGAAAGCATACTGACCGGCTGCATCCGGATACCGCGTTCACCGTCCAGACCATGGCACTATCCTATCTTTCGCACCTTGCTCTCGACGGCGCCACCGCCAAGGGGCTGCCGCTGATTGCCTGATTGGAGGGGTTCAGGTTCTGCCAAAGGGCGACCAGGATCGCTATGGAGAGCGGCGCTGTTTGACAGCCAAGCTCAATGCCAGTGCACCGACCCCAAACAGCGCCCAGGTGGACGGTTCAGGGATTTGGGTGAAACCCAAGACGTCAAAACTGAAAGTCGCGCCAATGGTAGGGTGTTGAAGTACGTGAAAGTCGAGCGTCACATTCTGGCCTGCATATCGTGATAAATCGACAGTGGGCAAGGTAGTCACTGCAGTATCCACCGTATAAACAACATCTCCATTCACGATCAATTGCATTGGGCTATTGGCAAGAAACGTTAAACTATTAGCCACAACTGGAACAGTCCCAGTTTGCCTAAGAGTTAAATCCACAATATTTGGAGGCTGTGAATTCAGTCTTATGTAAAAATTTTCTCCTGACGAAGTCTGACGACGAATCAGTGTTGCCGGCCCAAAGGTATCTCCGACACCTGGCTGATATGTAATCTCTGTTAGTGGCTGCCCATTTCCTAAGAGGGTCCAACCTCTCAAGATTTGAGATGTTTGGCCGTAGAATGGAGTCCGAGGATTACCCAAATCTGCTGGCCTTAGAGAGCCGGTCAGGTCTGGCTCATCAAACGTCAGATTCGTAAAATCCCCCGAAAATGTCTTAACACAAATTAATGGCAAAGTCGCAAGCAATGGTATCTTCATGGAATAGAAATTTCGTTTGATGAAACGGTCCCAATACTCAATACAGTAATCGAACCAGACCCTCCAGGGCAACGTAGCGGTTGGTGGAAACAAGGATCCGCCCATCCTCGTTGGTCAGCGTGGTGGTGTATTCGTCTACCCGGTGGTGAGGACCGCGTTCTGTGACACGGACCTCGGAAAGCTCCATGGATTGTTTGCCGCCAAGTGTTCCTGAAGATTCCTGTCCCAGTACGGGAGCCGGAATTTGAAACACTAGCGCGAGGGCAACGCCTAGAATGCGTCTGATTAGTAGAGTGAACCGTAGGGTCATTTTGGGGCCGGTTCTGATTGGGGCATAGTGGATATTGGGCGCGGGTTGCCCATCTCGGGAAGCAGAATCAAGTTCCTGCGAATCCCGACATGGTTGAGCCGAGAAGGATTTCAATTGCGGTCGCTTCCCGGTTTATGCACCCGAGCTTGGGAACCTCGGTTGGACATTGGTAGTCCGAGCCAGAACTTTGAAGACGGCTCTCGTTGGGGAGAATATGCCCCCAGTCACCGCAAAGCTCGAATCCCCTTTTCCTTTGTAAGCATCTGAATCTCAGGACCCGGGTATCACCTCGGCACCACCTTCCTGGGACCTCTGGACCACCTTTCGACCACCGGGAAGGCATGGCCCGTTGGCCCTCGGGCCAACGGGCTGTGTCGTCCGACCGGGGGGAGCGGTCGGGGGGAGGAATCCCGGGCCCATCCACTCCCGGCATCAAGGTGTTCTCGGGGGGCCTTGCGGCCCGCTGACGCTCCCCCTGCGCTCCACCTTGACCCCTTCGTTCCCGGGCCCGGTCACGTTCCCGATTCTGGGCAACGTGAGGCGGTCGGTCCGTGGTCGGACCGGCTGAAGGCCAAGTCGCTTCCAAGTGGAGGGGGAGGAGTGCCGGGAACGGGCAAAACTCCTCCCCCTCCACCGGAAGCCACTTTTCCGAGGGGAGAGGCGGGAGGGCAAACAACAAAGGAAACACGCCATGATGGAACGAACCCAACGCGCTTTTAGACTCGGACAAATTGTCGCCACTCCGGCGGCCATTGCCGAGGTACACCCGGAGGACATGCGCCGCTGCCTCAATCGCCACGCCTGTTGCGACTGGGGTGATTGCGGCAAGGAGGACGCCCAGTGCAACGAGGAGGCGCTCGGCCAGGAGCTGAGGCTGTTCTCGGTCTACAAGGACCGGAACGGAACGAAGTTCTGGATCATCACCGAGGCCGACCGTTCGGCGACGACCATCCTGTTGCCGTCGGACTACTGACCTTTCGGGTCTTCAGGGCCGCCGCCGCGGCGGCCCCGTTTTGGACCTTGGGAGCCTCTCAGCGAGGACTTCGGCGAAGTCCAGGGCTTCGGGCCGGACCTGACGGGCCGGGTGTTTTCTGAGGCGACAGGCCCCGTTTCGGGGCCTGGCAGTTCGTAGGGCGTCTCCGACTCGAGTCCGGGACGCCAGGCACGGTGGTGCCGAAGACCGGAAGGCCACTGTGTTTAAGACATGGAATTCGTCGTCGGGCTCTCTTTCTGGCCCCTCCTCATTCGTTGTTTTGCCCTCTCACTCCGTTCGGGGCGGAGCCTGCGGGCGGCCCGGCCGCGGCCCCTCCTCGCCTCCCATCTTTCTCTCGCACCAGCACCCGCACCTCACCCTCGCATTCACACCCCTCCAGAGCCTCTCCGAACTCCCCACTGCACCGTCCTCCGGTAAACCCGGACTTAACTCCCCAATGCACAGCTCTCAGGACCCCAGCTCCTACTTCAGGATGATTCCCCCGACAGGGACCGACACACCTGATGCCCGCGGGCGCAGCCACAACAGCCGAAAACAGGGCACATCCCACTGTGAATCAACCATTACGGAGTATACCATGAGAAAGGCTCCCCACGTCATCACCTTCCGTCTCGATCCCATCCATTTCGCGATGCTGACCGAGCTCGTCCCGAAGGGTTCTTCGGTCGGTGCGTATACCCGGGAACTGGTCCTTCGAGCCCTTCACCAAGAGCAAGCCGGAGCCCATGTGGCCACCCGGTTGGAGGCCCTGATCTTGGACCAGCAGGCGTTGCGTTCGCAGCTCGATGAAATCGTCCGGCTGCTCACCGAGGAGTCGCCGACTCCGTCGTCCGGGCCTGCCGCCCATCCCCTTGAGAAACTCATCCTGAGGTAACACGTATGCAGACCATTTCCTCACCCCTCCGAACGCCCGAATACGTCCTCAGCTTCGAGGTCTTGAGCTACTACACGCGCATCGCCGGAGACGTCGAAGGTCGCGGACTCTGGTTCGGCGATGGCGCCGTCGCCTTGGGGCTTACCGGTGCAGTGAAACCTGACGAGCTTCGGAACCTCTTCGACGGCAAATCGCCCGACGGACAGGAGCAGTTGGTCCGACGCGGCAAAGACGGCAAACGGGTTGGAGGTTGGGATGTGACCTACAGCGCTCCGAAATCCGTCGCGCTGTTGTGGGCCTTGGGTACTCCGGAGCAGAGGTCAGCCGTCGAGGCGGCCCACATGAAGGCCGTGGAGAAGGCGTTGAAGGAGATCGAGGCCGAGGCCGGCTGGACCCGCATTTCCAGTCCGCTGGGGAAGGAGTTCGTGAAGGTGAAGTTGATCTTCGCCCGGTTCAGCCATGGGACCACCCGAGAGTCCGATCCGGATCTCCATACCCACTGTCTCTTGGTGAACACCGGCATTCGTCCCGACGGCAAAGCCGGCTTCGTCTACACGCTCGAGTTGTTTCGGATGAAGATGTTGGGTGGATTGATCTACCGCCAGACCTTGGCCCACGAGCTTCAGAAGTCCCTTGGAATCGACTTCGTCCAGAAGCGCACCTGGATGGAAGTGGCCGGAATCCCCGAGTGGCTCTGCGCCCGGTTCTCGAAACGTCGTCGCCAAGTGCTCGAACACCTCAAAGCCCGTGGAGTGTCCGGAGCGGCTGAGGCCTCCGAATCCACCAAGGCCACCCGGAAGGGTAAGGAGATGAAGCCTTCCGAAGAGCTCCACGCCCGTTGGCGTGAGGAGGCGTTCCGGGAACGCTGGATCACCCAGGAGGATTTCGACCGCCTGCCCAAGCGCAGCCCGGAGAAGCGTCCGCAGATGAACCTCCATGCTGCCATCGATTCCCTGTTGGAGAAGCGGAGCCACTTCACGGAGCGCCAGTTCCTCCAGCGTGCGCTCGAACGAAACCAAGCCAACGCGTTCAGCTACGACCAGATCCGCGAGGCGGTCACCCAGGCATTGGGTGGCTTGATCGACTTGGGGGTCCGTGAACGCCAACGCCACTTCACCACCCGGGATGTCGTGTTGCGGGAGAAGTACCTGCTCGATCACTCGAAACAGTTGAAGGACTCGTTACGGCACATCGTGCCGGAACGCCGACTGGTGCGGGCCGGGAAGAACCTCTCCGCGAGCCAACTGGCAGGCCTCCGCCAGATCGCGGGGAAGTCCGGTCAAGTGGCCGTACTCCAAGGCTATGCCGGGACGGGTAAGTCCTCTCTGTTGGCTGCGGCCAAACAGGCTTGGGAGAAGTCCGGCTTCCAGGTTGTGGGTGCCGCGTACTCGGGACGGGCAGCCGAAGAACTACAGAATGCTTCTGGAATCCGAAGCCACACGGTCGACCGGCTGCTCTTTCAATGGGCCAAGTCCCAAAGCCGAGTCAGGCCATTGGACCAGAAGACGATCCTCGTCGTCGATGAGGCTGGCATGCTCGATTCGGTAAAGTACGGGCAGCTCCTTGGCTACGTCGAAAAGTCCGGTGCCAAGCTGGTGTTGGTCGGCGACGAGAAGCAACTCCCACCAATCGGTTCGGCCTCCATGTTCACCGAACTCGGAGCGGTTCTCGGACGTGGCGAACTCACCGAGATCCGGCGGCAGCGCAATCCGCTCCTTCGCATGGTGGTGGAGGAGATGGCCGACGGGAGTCCACGGGCGGCCCTGAAGCTTCTCCAACGCGACAAACTGCTCCGTCTGTCGGATACCCAAGAGCAGGTGCGTCACCAGTTGGTCCAAGACTGGTTCCGGAGTGGTGATCCGAAGTCGTCGTTGATGCTGGCGGTAACCCGGGAGGACGCCCGCGACCTCAACCTCCGGGCTCAGACGTTGCGGAAGAACCACGGACAGCTGGGCTTTGGGTTCTTTTCCCACAACGACTTCACCTTCCACATGGGCGACCGGGTGCTGTTCCGGCGGAACGACCGCCTCCTGGGCGTGGTGAATGGCAGCCAAGGGGAATTGGTGGCCTTCGAGCCCTTCAAGCGCATTGCGACCTTCCAACTCGACAATGGGAAGAAGGTCTTCGTGCCGGTCGACCGCTACCGCGACCTCGAGCTGGCCTACTGCCGGACGACGTTCTCCGCCCAGGGCGCGACCGTGGACAACACCTTCATCCTCTGGAACCCCGAGGCCCAGAGCCGAGAGGGTACCTACGTGCAGGCCTCGAGATCCCGGTACCGCAGCCAGTTCTACCTGACCCATTCCGAGGCGGGGAACGACTTCAAGGCCGCCATCCAGGCGATGGAGAAATCCGTGGCCAAGGACCTCGCCATCACCAAGGCCCGCGAGCACGGGAAGGACCTGTCGCCGTCGTTGTGAGGTCGACTTGGAGTGGTTCGGTGACGGGCCAGCCAACGCGACTCCTGCGATCAGTTGCTTTTGCCCGACGACAGCTCCCAATGGGTTGGCACAGACAGACTCATCGACATGAACTCATTCATTGGAAGATTCGGAAGCATCGTTGGGCTCCTTTGGTTGCTGGGCGTGAAGCTCGTCGCCGCGGAGACTCAGACTTCGGCAACCACCAACGAGTTCGCGTCGGTGCGTTTCGACAACGACTCCACCTGTATTGTTTGGCCGGATGGATCCGTGGAGAAGGTCACCGCGCTCGCAGGCAAAAAGGAGTCGGGCAGCGCGGATATCCGAATCTGGTATCTGACCGTGGCCATGAACCTCATGGCCAAGAAGGGATTCATCGTGGTCTACATCGACAATCGGGACGTGCTGATGAGCCGCACCGACAGCAGACCGAAAAGGGAATATGCCGCAGTCCGCTTCACAGGTGAGAACACCAGCCTCGTTTGGCCGGACGGCAAACAGGAGAAGGTTTCCGACCTCAGCGGCAGGAAGTCCCACGAACCCGCCGACATCCGGTTGTGGTACTTGACCGTGGCAATGAATGCGATGGGACGCCGAGGATTCCAGGCCACCCGTTCGGACCGGGACTCGTTCTGGAGAATGGATGCGGTCGACTTCTGGATGGAGCGCGTGCTGCCGGAGTAGCGTTCCCCTCGCTCGATCCTGGCGAGTGGCACTGATTGGTGGTTCGAGCGGTTCCGGTGTCGGAAATGGGTGCCCAAACACAACCCTTTGGGCCCTGAAAATGGGCGACTGGAAATTGCCGGTCGTTTGCCAGACCTAACCGGCTCGGTCCCCATTCAGGAATCCTTCCGGCACCTACCTTCCCGCCATGGGACCTGTCGCCTGTAAGAGACGACGGCCCCAACTTCTTGCGCTTCTGTTCTTACTCCATAAATTCCAATCGCGTCCTTTGTTGGTCTAAAGGGTCTTTCCGTTCGCGGCATCCAGCCAGCTGCGTCAATCTCAACTCTCCAAAGCCCGTGCCTGTGAAGAATTCGCTGTTGTACCTGTCGCTGGCCCTTGTCCTTCCGCTCTTGCCTGCCCATTCCCAGAGTCCTACCGCCGGAAGGTCCCTTGTTTTCCAGGGAACCGGCTCGGTTTCCATCCGGCATCAACCGGAACTGAACCCGTATCCCATGACCGCAACGGCGTGGGTGAAGACCAGCCAGACCACCGGTTTTGCCGGCCTGGTCAACAAGTACCTCTCCGGGGCGTTCTGCGGTTGGCAGATGTATCTGATCAACGGCGAGATCCGGGCCTGGTACTTCGCGGACTTCACCAACCACATCTGGGACGGAAGCGACGGCCTGAACGGCGGATTCGTGGCCGACGGCCGGTGGCACCACCTCGCCTTCGCCGTCGACGACACCGGGGGCACGATCTACGTCGACGGCGTCGCCCGGGCCAACCGCGCCTGGAACGGAACCCCGACCCGCACCACGGGCGTCCAGGACATGAGCCTCGGTTCCTATCCGGGAGCCGCGCTGAACCTGTTCCGTGGATCGATGGACGAGGTAACCCTGTGGAACGTCCGACTTTCGAGGGCCACCCTCACCAACCTCTACACCCGCTCGTTGCGCGGGGATGAGGAGGGACTGGTCGCCTACTATCGCCTCGACGAATCCGAGGGGGCCCTTGTCCACGATTCCTGCCCGGTCGGCGGGTACAACGCCGGGGTCGTCCTGGGCACGGTCGTCCGGTCGTCGGCCAACACGCCCCTGGTGCCGCCGGTTCCGACCAACGGACTTCCGGCCATCCTGCGCAGCCCGGAGAATCCGGAGATCGAGGCGGGTTTCCCGGTCTCCTTCACGGTCCTCGATCCGGCAGGAACATGGAACCACCAGTGGATGCGCGGAGGAGTCGATATTCCGTCCGCGACCAACGTCCAGCTCGTGCTTCCCGCCGCCGCTTCCGGCGACGCGGGCGACTACTCGGTCCGCTCCTGGAACGACTCACGTTCCGTGGTCAGCTTACCGTCTCCGCTGCGGGTCGTCACCGTGCCGGAGATGGTCACCCAGCCCGTCGGCGAGGTCGGCGAGATCGGGGCATCCGTCTCTTTCTCGCCCCGAGTCATCGGAGGACGTCCTATGGAGTTCCGCTGGTTTCGGGACGGGGTGCCGGTGGGCCGCTCGAACTCCTTGACGCTGTCCCCGGTGGAACCCGGCCACGCCGGGGACTACAGGATGGTCGCCAGCAATTCCCACGGATCCGTCACCAGCGCCGTCGCCCGCCTCCGGATCTCCGCCCGCCCCATGACGGACCGGCTCGTCCTCCACCTCAAGTTCGACGGCCGGTTCCAGGACGATTCCGGCCACGGCAACCACGCGGCCTACGCCCGCTCCGGACCGAACGCCAACGCGTCGCCCACGTTCGTCTCGGGCCGGATCGGCCAGGCGTTCCAGTACACCACCACCTCGGACGGCAACCGCTTCGAATACGCGACGCTGGGCTATCCACCGGACCTGCGACTTGGGGCGGAGGACGACTTCACCGTCTCCTTCTGGATCAATTACCAGAACCAGACCGGCGACTTGCCGTTCCTGTCCAACAAGGACTGGGACAAGAGCCACAAGCCGGGTTGGGCGATCACCACCCAAGGCGGAGGCCACTTCCGACTCAACGCCAGCGGTCCCAACCGGGGTGCGGACTTTTTCACCACCGCGACGACACCGGTGATCCGCGACGGCCGTTGGCACCATCTGCTGACCTCCTTCCAAAGGACCGACGGTAACCGGTCCGCGTGGATCTACACCTACGTGGATGGGGCCTTAGTCAACCGCACCGCCATGTCGTTGGCGGGTGCGGTGGACACCTACGGTCTGCCCTTCAGCTACGCCAGTCCGCGGACCTCCCCGCAGTCGTCCTGGGCGGTGAACGTCGGACAGGACGGGACGGGCGTGTACTTCGACCAAGGAGGGGCTTCGGCGGTCGGCGCGAAGATTGACGACCTAGGGATCTGGCGGCGGGCCCTGAACGCCGGGGAGGCCCGCGCCCTTTACACCGCGGGACTGGCCGGACTCGACATTTCTAAGGCCGCCGTGGCTCCCCGGCTCTTCCTGGTCCCCGAGGAGCGGTCGGTCCGGTTGTTCTGGTCGGGAGACCCGCGAAACCGCTTGGAGATCAGTTCCGACCTTTCGTCCGGTGCGTGGACAGCGGTTCCCGGAATCCCAGAGACCAACACCGTTGTTCTGGACGTCGAAGACCTGCCGAAATTCTTTAGGGTCGCACGTTAGGCCTATTTGCATGACCGAGCGGTATGGCGAACGCAACGTGGCTTGTTATAGGCAATCAGGTTCAACGAACGAAGCGGCGGGTCTTGGATCGCCGAAAAGCTGGGAGCGGTCTGAAACACGCCATCATCCTGTTCAGACCGCATTGTCTCGTATCCCTTTTGTCGGAATCTGTTGTGGATTTGGAAGGGGTTGGATGAGGGGAGCCTTTGGGAAGATTGGGCCCTAAGAGACCGAGGTTATCCCGGATTGGTGGAAAGGTCGCGCGGGTGTCTGGAGGCATCCGCGGCGAGTTCGACACCCAAGTGACCACACCGATGGGCTTCAAAGGGTAGTGCCTGAAATGGGCGCCCAAACGCACCCCGTGGGGCTCCAAAAGCGGACGACAGGAAATTGCCGGTCGCTTGCCAGACCTAACCGGCTCCATCCCCGGGAGTGAGTTTCGAGGGTTTCTCCAGTCTGGAGGAGCCTTATGGGTGAAACACTGACTCCGGAACGCGGCCGGTTCCTCCTGAACTGGTTCGATGTCGTCAACCGCCACGCGAGGCTGGTGGGCCAGAAGCCCTTCCTTCCCCGCAAACGCTGGTACCAGCCCTGGCGCTGGTTCAAGCCCGATGAACCGCTCTTCCAGCGGTGCTTCGAAGGGCCT
>JAIXUV010000093.1 GCA_027483345.1 Verrucomicrobiales bacterium
GTTCGAAACAACCCCAGAACACCCTCCACAAAGTCCACACAAACAGCTCCACATCAACACACTGCAGAGACACCACTTCTCGAGATCTTTCTCGCAGCCTTTCTGAGAAGTCTCGGCTCAACCCCGCCGCTTTCCTGCTCTTCTCCCCTGCCCCGACCACTTCGAGTTCCTCTCCGGTTCCACCGATTCCTCGATTTTCCGAAGGAATCCGCATCCTCCAGGCTTCGCGCCTCTGTTTTCGCCCGGATCCGCGACCGAGTTCGGCCCGCATTGCAGTTCCTTCCAGAAGTCCCATCCTGCCTGCATGCGCTCAGAATCCCTCCAGTTCCTTGAACTTCTCGTCAACACTCCCAGCCCGGTCGGCCATGAGACCCGCGGCCTCAGGGCGTGGTTGGACTATGTCTCGCCTTTTGCCGAGGAGACCTTTTCCGATGCCTACGGAAATTCCGTCGCGGTTCTCAACAAGGGCGGTGGACCGCGCCTGATGCTTGCCGCCCACGCCGACGAAATCGCTATGTCGGTCAACCATGTGACCGCAGAGGGCTTCATTCATGTGCGCCGAATGGGTGGGATCGATCCGGCCATCACGAAGGCCCAGCGGGTCACGATCCACAGCCGCACCGGCCCTGTCTTCGGAGTTGTTGGCAACGTCGCGCCTCACCTGACCCGAGGCGAGTCGGAGCCCAAGGCTCCCAAGATCCATGAACTGTTCATCGACATCGGGGTTTCCTCGAAGGATGAGGCTCTGAAGCTCGTGCGGGTGGGGGATCCGATCACGCTCAACGATCGGTTTGAGATGCTGCGTGGAGACCTGGCCGTGGCGCGGGCCTTTGACAACCGTATCGGAACCTTCGCGGTCGCCGAGGCGCTGCGATTGCTCCAGCCGGTTCGGGATCGGCTGAACGTCGAGGTTTGCGCAGTTGCGAATGTGCAGGAGGAAGTCGGCCTGCTGGGTGCCCGTCAGATCGCCTATTCCCTGAACCCTTCGGTAGCCCTCGTCGTCGACGTCACCCACGCCACGGACTACCCGACTGTGGATCCGCGCCAACATGGGGACATCCATCTCGGGAAGGGTCCAACCCTGACCCACGGCGGATGCAATCACCCCGCCGTGCTCGAGCGCATCGAGGCGGTTGCTGCCGAGAATGGCATCCCCCTGCAACACGAGGCCATGAGCGCAACCAGTGGCACCGATACGGATGTCATCTTCTGGACCCGCGGGGGCATCCCCAGCGGCCTGATCAGCCTTCCGAACCGCTACATGCACTCCCCTGTCGAAGTGGTGAACCTCCGGGATCTCGAGCAAATCCCGGAGCTCATGGCCGGATTCGCCCTCTCCATTGCGAAGGGGGAGGAATTCCGTGTCCGGGTCTGAGGCGTCCAATCGGAGAGGACGGACCTCACGCAGATACGTAAAGCCCCCAACGGGAGGCGGAAGCGGGAGTCAACGGCAAGGCCCGCGGGTCACTCCCTGACCCTTTTCAGCTCAACGTATCCGCGTGAGAACCCCCTTCTTCTTGAGAAGGGTCGAACCGGGTCTCCTACCGAAGTCCCCTCGCCCGGGTCACTCCTTGAACTCGGACTCCATCCGGGCCAAGCGGGTCGCGGCGGCCTCCCATTCTGACGTGGCCTTGTCGAGGTCGTGGGCCAATGACCGTAGCTGCTGGTTCAGGGTCAAAGCCCTTCCCGGCGTCGCATAGGTCGTCGGGCTCTCGAGTTCGTTCGCCAGGTCGTTCTGCTTCCTCTCCAAGGCGGTCACCTGCCCCTCGAGCTGGGTGACGTGCTTCCTTTGCGATGCCAGCGCCTTGCGGGCGTCTGCGGCCTGTTGCCTCCGCTCCTTTTGGGAAGCCGTTTCCATAGGACGCGCTTCTCCGCGCCGGCCGCCGGTGTCGGGACGGGAATTGCTCAACCCGGGCCCGGTGCTCGCCGAGGTCAACGCCACCCGCGCGGAGGACGCCTTGGTCTTCTCCAGGTAGTAGTCGTAGTCACCGGCGTACGGCGTGAGCACGCCGGCGTTGATGTGCAGCACCTTGGTTGCTATGGACCGGATGAAATAGACGTCGTGGCTGATGAACACGAGGGTGCCGATGAACTCGCTCAAAGCTGCCACGAGGGCGTCGATGCTCGGGATGTCGAGGTGCGTGGTCGGCTCGTCCATCAACAGCAGGTTGGGCGGATCCAGCAGCAGCTTGACCAGCGCTAGCCGGGTCTTCTCCCCGCCGCTCAGCACGGACACCTTCTTGAACACGTCGTCGTCCCGGAACAGGAAGCATCCGAGGAGCGAACGGATATAGAGCTCGGTGACGCGCGCCGGGGTGTCACTGGCTTCCTCGAGGACGGTGCGCTGCGGCTGGAGCATCTCGGTCCGGTACTGGGAGAAGTAGCCCACCTTGACCCGCAGGCCGAGGTCGCGTTCCCCGGACTGGGGAACCAGCACGCCCGCGAGCAGCTTGAGCAGGGTGGACTTGCCGGCGCCGTTGGGGCCGACAAGAACGGTACGGTCGCCGCGCTGCGCCTCGAACTGGAGTCCGGAATAGATGACGTGGTCGCCGTAGGCGAAGTCGACGTCCTTGATCGTGATGACCCGTTGGCCGCTCTGTTCGGGCTGCGGAAAGGCGAAGTCGACGGTGGATGCCGCCTGTTCGGGGGCGTTCACCTTCTCCATGCGGTCGATCTGCTTGAGCTTGGCCTGCGCCCGGGTGGCGGTGGTGTTCTTCGCGCGGAACCGGTTCACGAAGTCCATCAGGCGGCCGATCTCGCGCTGCTGGTTCTTGAACGCCGCCAACTGCTGCTCCTGCTGCGCCTCCCTCTGCTCGAGGAAGGTGTCGTAGTTGCCGGTGTAGCGGTAGAGTCGCTGGTTGCGGATCTCGACGATCCCCGTGACCAGCTGGTTCAGGAACTCCCGGTCATGTGAGATCACGAGGATCGCACCGGCGTAGTTGCGCAGGTAGTTCTGGAACCAAAGAAGCGTCTCCAGGTCCAGGTGGTTCGTCGGCTCGTCCAGCATCAGGATGTCCGGCTCCTGCACCAGCAACCGCGCCAGATGCGCCCGCATCACCCAACCGCCCGAAAGCTCCCTCGCCGGCCGTTCGTAATCCGACTCCCGGAAGGCCAATCCCTTCAGCAGCCGCTTGGCCTTCGCGATCGCCGGGCCGTCTGCGTAAAAGTGGTAGTCGTCCGAAGTCGTCCCCGGATCATGGAAGCTGGTGGCCAGCTCCAGGACGCTCTCCTCGCCGATTGGCGCGCTTTCCTGCGGGAGGAAGCCGACGGTCACCCCCCTCTGGAAGGTCACCAATCCCTCGTCGGGATCCTCCTGCCTCAGGATGAGCTTGAAGAGGGTGGACTTGCCCGCCCCGTTGGGCCCGACCAGCCCGAGCCGGTCCTGCCGGTTGAATTGGAGCGAGGCGTCCTCGAACAGAGTCCGCCCGCCGTATCCCTTCGCCACGTTCGAAACAGTCAGCATTTCTGGACGGAGCATGCCCGCTGCCCCGGCCGAAGTGGATGCCAGATTTCCGAATGTCGTACGGCCGCCATTCCCGCATCGTCATTCCCGAGACCCGGAGCCTAGGATCGCACGCGATGCTCAACTGGATCTGGCTGGGAATCCTCACCGTGGCCGCCTTGGTGGCGGGTGTCACCGGACGCCTCGCCGGACTGACCGACGGTGCCCTGAAGGGCGCCGAGACCTCCGTGACGGTGGCCTTCGGGCTGATCGGCGTGATGACGCTCTGGTTGGGGCTGATGCGCCTCGCCGAGCGTTCCGGCATGGTCCAGTCCGTCGCCTCGCTGCTGCGTCCGCTGCTTCGTCGCCTCTTTCCTGAGGTCCCGGAATCCCATCCGGCCATGGGGAGCATGGTCCTGAACATCGCCGCCAACGCGCTCGGCCTGACCAACGCCGCCACCCCCCTCGGCCTGCGGGCCATGCGCGATCTCCAGTCGTTGAACCGCCATCCCGACACCGCCTCCGACGCGATGTGCACCTTCCTCGCGATCAACACCGGTTCGGTCCAGCTCATCCCCACCACCGCCATCGCCATCCTTGCCGCCAATGGTTCGGCCAACCCCACCGCGATCATCGGCACGACCCTGCTCGCGACGACCTGCTCCTCGGCCACCGGACTCGCCGTCGTCCGCCTCACCCGCGGCCTGCGTTGGTTCCGTGCGCCCGAAGGGACCGTGAACGCCACTTCGGAACCCGTTTCCACCGAGGCCGCACCTTCCGACACGCCCCTCCTCACCGCGGCGAACACCGGGCCGCTGTCCGCCGGCCGCCGCATCCTCTTCGGGCTTCTGGTGCTGGTGTTCGCCGGTTTCGCCGCCCAGATCCTGTTCAATCCCGCGGCGGGCTCCCCAAATGGCGCGTTCTTCGTCCGGTTGATCGAGGCGGTCTCCGTGGTGGCCCTGCCCTTCCTGTTCGTGGCAATCCCGGTCTACGGAACGCTGAAGGGCCTTCGCGCCTACGAGGAGTTCGTCGAAGGCGCCAAGGAAGGCTTCGCCACCGCCACCCGGATCATCCCCTACCTCGTGGCGATGCTGGTGGCGATCGGTGCCCTGCGCGGCGCCGGCGGGATCGAATGGATCACCGGGACCCTGGAACCGCTCCTGCGCGGCGTGGGCTATCCGGCGGAACTGGTCCCGATGACCCTCCTTCGGCCGCTCACCGGCAGCGGCACCCTCGCTGCCTTCACCGACCTGGTGAAGTCCCACGGCGCCGACAGCCTGTTGGCGCGCATGGGCGGAACCCTGTTCGGCAGCACGGAGACCACCTTCTACGTGATCGCCGTCTATTTCGGTTCGGTGGGCGTCCGTCGGACCCGGAACGCGATCCTTGCCGGACTTTCCGCCGACATCGCGGGCTCGATCGCCGCCGTCTGGGTGTGCCGGATGATGCTCGGATGACCCGGGCAGCCTCTCGCCTACCCAGCGGGGACACCGGCCCGGGAGCCGACCACGCCTTCTCCGACATTGATGGCGACCGGGACCTTCCCCAGCCTCAGGACGTGCCTTCGCTCGACGCCTCCGACATCCGGGCCGCCGTCGTCGCCGCCCTCGCCGAGGATCTCGGCTCCGGTGACGCGACCACCCTTGCCTGCATCCCACCGGAAGCGCGTTCCCGGGCTCGAATGAACGCCCGGGAACCGCTGACCTTGGCTGGAATCGAGTTCGCCGAGGCCGCCTTCCGGGAACTGTCACCCGACGTGACCCTGCGCCGTTTCGCCAAGGACGGCGACCGCCTCGGTCCGGGCCAGCCCGTGCTGGAGGTCTCTGGTCCGTCCCGGGCGTTGCTTTCCGCCGAGAGGGTGGCGTTGAACTACGTCCAGAGGCTTTCCGGCGTCGCCACCGCGACCGCCGCCTACGTCGCCGCCGTCGAAGGCACCCGCACCCGGATCCTCGACACGCGCAAGACGACCCCGGGCTGGCGGAAGTTCGAGAAGTACGCCGTGGCCTGCGGCGGCGGAACCAACCACCGGTTCGGCCTCCACGACCTGATCCTGATCAAGGACAACCATCTCGCCGCGCTCGCCGGCGAATCGCCGGATCCGATCACCGCCGCCGTCCGCCGCGCCCGCTCCCTCTATCCCGCGCTCCGGATCGAGGTCGAGGCCGACACCCCGGAACAGGCGGAACTGGCCGCCGCCGCCGGTGCGGACATCGTCCTCCTGGACAACATGGCCCCGGAGGTCCTCCGGGAATCGATCCGTCGCATTGCCGGACGGAGCCAAACCGAAGCCAGCGGCGGAATCACGCTCGCCACGGTCCGGGCGGCCGCTGAAACCGGCGTCGACTTCATCTCGGTGGGGGCGGTCACCCACTCGGCCAAGGCCGTCGACCTCGGTCTCGACTTCCTGCCCTGAAATGAATCCCGACGCCCAGATCCTCCGTTCCCTCCGCGGCGCCGGTGAAGCCGGTGTGTCCGGCGCCGCGCTGGCCAAGTCCCTCGGCGTCTCCCGCGCTGCGGTGTGGGCCCGGATCGAGGAGCTCCGCCGCGCTGGATACGACATCGAGGCCAGCCCTCACCACGGCTATCGCCTGCACGGTTCGCCCGACCGTCTCCATGCCGACGACCTTCTCGCCCGCCTCGGACCGATCAAGGTCATCGGACGCGACATCCAGGTCTTCAACGAGACCTCCTCCACCAACGACATCGTCGAGAAGCTCGCACGCGACCTCGTCGCCGAAGGCATCGCCGTGTTCGCCGAATCCCAGACCAAGGGACGTGGACGTCTCGGACGCCGTTGGTCCTCGCCCTCCGGGAAGGGCCTTTGGCTCTCGGTGCTGCTCCGACCGAACCTCGCCCCGGCCGCCGCCACCCAGCTCACCGTCTCCACCGCCGTCGCCGTCGCCCGGGCCATCGA
>JAIXUV010000035.1 GCA_027483345.1 Verrucomicrobiales bacterium
CCGCAAAACGGGAAAGCAGGGTTCTGCCGGGCGGGGTTAACGCCGGTTTCGCCTTGCGGGGCCCCGGTTCAGGCCTTCATCGGCCGCTGCAGCGGGCGCTCGACCAGATGGCCGTCGGGCGAGGCGGATCGGGGCCCGCCCTGAAGCCCGCGTCAGGAAGAGCCGGCGCCGGGCCACTGGCGGAGCATCGACCAGCCGTCGGTGACCCGATCCAGATCGTACTTCTCGCCAAACCAGTCAGCGAACGCGCGTGGGCTGAAGCCAAAGCCGAAGTACCGCAGGATGTCCTCGTCGCTCGCCCCAGCATCGTCGAGGTCGATCAAGAAGTCTTGCTTCATGATCGCATCGACTTGCAGCTTCCAGCGGCGAACGGGAGTGGGGATGGTCATACAATCATTGGTAGATAATCGCGTCACCACGTCAAGAGCTTGGGTTCATGAAACGATGGCGCGTCCGATGGTGGACAGCCCTGAGGCGATCACTGGATCAATCGATATCAAATGTTCGATGCAGCCGTTCCGGTACGGCTTGAGAGAGATGCCAGACTACCGAAATCGGCTTCTCTCCCTCCCAAGTTTCGAAGTTCACCTCACCACAGTAAACGAACGGAGATGCCTTTTGGCCACGCTTCTTCTCCATCCGGACGAAGAGGTGAAGCCGAAATCCATGAGCCCGTCCGCTTATAATTCTCCCGTGTAGGGAGCTTCTCGTCGTTCGATTTTGGCTCTGCCAATGGAAACGCTCGGCATCAACGAACCGGTCTTCATAGCGATGAACTGCCTGTAGATCGTCCTTCTTCAGCGTCACCAGAAGGAACACGTCCTTGCCCTGAACGATGAAGCCCTGGTTCCAGGATCCAGTGCTGAACTTGAGGCCGAAGAGGGGAGGGATCTCCTCGCGCATGTATTCGCGCCAGAGGGTGGCGCCTGAGCCAACGGCCGGCGCCGGCCCGGCGAACGGCTCGACTGGAGCGTCCGCTACCCCGATCGCTGCGTCGGCGTCATCGTCGCGCAGGTAGTCCGCCAGGCGCCAATCGACGATCTCTTCGACCAGCTCATTGAACCGCTGCCGTTGAACCCCGGACGCATCGAATACGGTGGCAAAGGCGCCATCCTCGTAGGTGAAGTACCGCCGACCGCTTGACCCTCGACCTTCGACCCAGGCGTCGATGGGTCCCTTCTCTATCGTCCGCCGCAGTTCAAGTTTGTTGGCCAGGTCGGCGCTGATGTCGCGGCGAAGCCTTGGATTGCGCTGCGCGAGTTGGGCGATGCCGTCGGAGAGTTCGTCGATTCCAATTGAACCTGGGAAGGTGCCGGCCCGCTGCATCGCGCGGACCAGAAGCATCTTGTACGACCGGGTCATCTGGGTGGTGGCGAGCGCATCGAGAAAGCCCCTGTGGCGCTCAACGACCTGCTGCTCCGCGGTTGATAGGTCGCCTTGATGGTCAACGAACCCCAGCCAACCGCCGTGGCCCGTAGTCCTTGGATTGAACCCGGCATGGAAGATGTCGAGCGCTTTCGGGCGCTCGCCTGTCCGCTCACGGAAATCGAGATAGTAGGCCTCAAGCGCATCGCCTCGCGCCGAGCTCTTGAGCAGGCTTGTGAGCAGGTCGAGGGCCTTCAGATCGTAGGTGACCTCGCACCCTTCAGGCCATTTGATCTCGCCCCGCCGCACTTCCTCGAGCCGGAGCGCCAGGGCACGATCGCCGTCTGAGCAGTGCAGGAGGGCGCGGGCCTTCGTCAGAAAGACGCGGTGATTGCCGATGTAGTCGATGACATTGAGCCGTTCCTTGCCTTCTGACCGGCGCAGGCCGCGGCCGAATTGCTGCATCCAGATGATAGTCGACTCGGTCGGGCGGAGCATCAGAACAGTATCGATGTTGGGAACGTCGACGCCCTCATTGAACATGTCGACCGAGAAGACCGCGTCAAGTTCTCCTGACTCGAGGCGCTCCAATGAACTGGCCCGGGGCGCGGAGCCGGCTCCGGCATGGACCGAGACGGCTCGCAGGCCGTTCTTCTCGAAAAAGTCCGCCATGAAGTCTGCGTGGCGCTGCGAGCAGCAGAAGCCAAGTGTGCGCTGGCCGCCGTGCAGTCGGTGTTGCTCCAGCGCGTTCTGCGCCCGCGCCTGTGTCGCCAATGCCTGGGTGAGGGCGGTCTCATCGAAGCCGGATCCTCGCCAAGGTATCTGGGCGTAGTTCACGTCATCGGGGACGCCCATGTATCGGAACCCCGACAGGAGCTTCTGTTCGATCCCCTCGAGGAAGTCGCAACGGTAAACTAGATTTTCCTGGCAGAGGCCGAGCAGGTCGCTCCCGTCCATACGATCCGGCGTTGCGGTCAGGCCTAGCAGAAACTTGGGCGTGAAATACTCGATCAGCGCGCGATAGGTCCGTGCCGCTGCGTGGTGGAACTCGTCGACCACGATGTAGTCAAAGGCGTCCGGCGAGAACTGGCGAAGGTGAGCGGCCTTGCCCAGAGTCTGGATCGATGCGAACAGAACCTCAGCATCGAGGTCCTTCTGAGAACCAGTGTAGCGGCCGAACCGCGCCTTGGGCCGACAGCGCCGGTAGGTCTCCATCGCCTGGGAAAGGATCTCCTCCCTGTGGGCGACGAACAGCACCCGCTTGAACTGCGGCCGGTTCGTATCGAACGCGCTGAGCCAGGTTTTTCCTAAGCCTGTAGCCAGAACGACCAGACCGGCGGTGAAACCCTTGAACCGCGTTTCCTCGAGCGCTTCGAGAGCTTCGATCTGGATTGCGTGAGGGGTCGGGGGCGGAGCCTCGGGCTCTGGCGCCAAGTCGATGAGACGGGCGGCCGGCGGCGGCGTCTTGGCCCGACGTAGCTCGTAGCGCTCGATCCATTCGTGATCGAGCGGGCGCACCTCGGGCCGCTCGATGAGCGCCTCGAAGCCGTCCAGTACGTCCTGCCAGCTCTCTCCTGACTTTGAAGAACAGACTCGATAGTTCCACTCAACGCCGGTGCGCAGCGCGGTTTCGGAGAGGTTAGAACTGCCGACTATGGCTACGCCTGATTGGTCCTCTAGATGGAAGACCCAGGACTTGGGATGAAAGCCGACCTTGGCGGCTTCGAAGACCATTAGGTCTGCGTCCCCTTCCAGGTCCATCAGGCGTCGCAGGGCGGCCGGGTCGGTGACATCGAGATAGTCGCTGGTTACCAGCCGCAGCCGGCCCGACCGGTTGAGCATTTCTTGTAGGTGCGGCTGCAGCAGACGCGCGCCACTCTCGAGTATGAATGAGACTGCCAAATCGACGGCCCGCGCCTTGTCGATGTGTGGCAGCAGGTGACGGATCAGCGCGTCCTCGCCCCCGGCAATGAGCGCACGATCATGCGGCGTGCCCATCGGCGCAATGGTTGAGGTCGCTGGCGGCGTTTTCGGACTGGCGAGGTAGTTGCCCTTTTGTGGAATGACGTGCCGCACGCCGCCACGAGGATCTGGCATGTCGCCGGTGCGACGCGGAATGAGGTGGATGTGGAAGTGCGGAATGGTCTGTCCGGCCGCCGCCCCTTCATTGAACCCCACATTGAAGCCATCGGGTGCGAATCTTTCCGACAGCAGCGCTCTGGCCCGGCTGATGCCCTCGATCATGGCGGCCTGCTCAGCTGGCCGCAGGTCCTCCCATGTGGGAACATGCCGATGCGGCAAGACAAGCAGGTGACCTTCGGTGACCGGATACGCGTCCCAGATCCCCTTGGCGAACGTAGTGACGAAGGCGACGCGATCCTCAGTAGGCAGGCAAAATGGGCAACCTTCACCGCCGTCCAAGATGCCCGCCCCCGGAATCATTCCTAACGCTGTGTGTCAGCGTGGCTGAGCTTGGTTGAAAACGCCAGGCACTGCCTCTGAAGATGCTGCCGTTCGTCCCCACCCCCTCATCCGGCCTGCTCCGCAGGCCACCTTCTCCCGCCAGGAGAAGGGAGGCGCCTCAATCCCCGTCCATCTTCAGCGCCGCGATGAACGCTTCCTGCGGGATCTCGACCTTGCCGAACTGGCGCATGCGCTTCTTGCCGGCCTTCTGCTTGTCGAGCAGCTTGCGCTTCCGTGACGCGTCGCCGCCGTAGCACTTGGCCGTCACGTCCTTGCGCAGGGCGCGGACCGTTTCCCGGGCGATGATCCGGCCGCCGATGGCGGCCTGGATGGGGATGACGAACATGTGCTGCGGGATCAGGTCCTTCATCTTCTCGACCATGCCCCGGCCGCGGCTCTCGGCGCGGTCGCG
>JAIXUV010000029.1 GCA_027483345.1 Verrucomicrobiales bacterium
GGCACCGCCATGCTGGCCCAGGCCAACGCCAGCCCGCAGTCGGCTCTCCGCCTGCTCGGCTGAAGAAACAAACCGCTTCCGGCGGCGGAGACCGAAAGGCCTCCGCCGTCCGGGAGCCGGCGATCAGTTCGCGGACGGGAGTCTCACGCCCAAGCGCGGCGCCGGAAGGCAGGCCCTCATTCCGGAGGCGGGAACCAGTCCCATGTTGCAGAGGCTAGTTGACGGCCCAGCAGGAAGGCAGGCCGGCTAGGTCGTCAGAAGCCGAAGCAGCGGGGATTGGTTCCCGCCTCCAATCCGACAGCGGAACCGTCCACCGCATCGGACAAGACCTCCCGGCGGGAACCGTCCATCCCCCGGGAGGTCCCACGATGACTGCGATCGGAAGGGAGAATGGGTTTGACACCCCAGCCTCCCACTTCCTGAATTCAGTACAGACCGGTCTCAGACGGTCCGAATCCAATCCAAGATGTCCCCCGTTTCCTTCGAGAAGGCCGTGCCGATGCTGGTGGACGAATTCCGCTGGAATTCATGGTTTCTGGAAACCTACTGGCCCGAGAACGCACCTCGCATGGAACTGATGGCCCAGCTGGCCATTGCTCATTCGCCGAAACCGGAGGAGACCCAACTTCTGGAGGTTGGATGCGCCAACGGTTATGCCGCGGCTTTGTTCCGCCTTTTGGGATTCCAAGTCGCCGCGGCAGACGCCTACGACGATCCGCGTCGCGAGGAACTTTTCCTCAAATTGGGCATTCCCTATACTACGACCAACCTCAACGATCCCAAGCCTCTTCTCCAGTTCGCGGATGGATCGTTCGATTGCATTCTCCTCGGGGAGGTTTTCGAACACATACTCAACAACCCGCTGGAACTTTTGAAGGCGTTGAACCGGATTCTCAAGCCGGGCGGGCAATTGATTCTGACGACGCCCAATCCGTCCACCATCGCCAACAGCATCCGGGTTCTGCAGGACAACTACATCCTCTGGGGCAGCAATGAGTTCGCGAGAATGTCGAAATTCGACGGTGCCCGGATCATCGACGAAGGCGCGATCCACTACTGCGAGTACCCAATGCGGGTTACCTGCGAATTGATGCGGGAGGCTGGATTCCAGATCAGATTGCAACGTTACGTTGCACCTGGCTGGGCTCCAACACAGTCGCCCCTGAAGCGTCTGATGAAGCGGCTCCTCAAGGTCACAAGACTCGACCGCCGCCGTCTTCTCTGCCCCGGTTATCTCGTCGAAGGTTTCAAATCGGGGCACTGAAACCCTGCCGACTTCCACTTCTGGCCCAAAACCTACCTCCAACAACCCGGTCGGCTGGGACTTTGGGATCGTACCGCGGCTAGCGAATCGCATCTGGCTACTTTGAACCAGCCGCCCCTGAGTTTTTCAGATCATTTAACATTCGGACGGGAACCTCAAACCTCCAGACCTAACCCTTCATTCATCGAAACTGCACCTTTCCAAGAACTTCACCGCCCTCAGGAAGGCTGGGAAATCCTGACCGAACCGACCGGCAATGGTGGGAAGTAGTTGGAGACAACTTGAACCTCATTGCAGGGGACTCTTTACCCAATAGCTGTTCAGCCACCTACTGGATTCACGAATCGTAATTGAACTCGGATGATTCCGACGATCGTCCCTCTCAATACAACCCTGCGGTTCTTCCGATCTTCTTCAATGCATCGAAAAGCCAAAGAATACGTTCTCAAACTACTATCCCATTTTGGAATAGCAGTATCCAAGTGTCCTCCAGTTCTCGGAAGAGTTCCAGCTTCTATACTGAGGCTCACATTCGACCACGCGCTTTGCCAACTGATTGTCACCAGCAACCACAAAATATCCTTTGTGCAAGTGGGCGCCTATGACGGCGTTTCAGGCGACCCAATCCACAGATTCGTAAAGAATGGGCTTCTTTCTGGATGCCTCATCGAACCTCAACTGGATGCATTCTCACAACTCGAATCGAACTACTCCGGTATTCCTTCGGTTATCCTTAAGAGAGCAGCCATCAGCTCCACTGACGGAACAGCAAAGCTGTTTCGGGTACGTCCTGGAACCAAAGGCCCCCCTTGGCTGTTCCAGTTGGCATCCTTCCGCCGTGAGGTTTTGTTGAAGCATGCACCCTACATCGAGGGTCTCGAAAATGCAATAATTACGGAAAGCGTACCAACCATCACCTTCGATACACTATTCAAGGATCAACCTGTGTGTCCAGATGTCCTCATAATCGACACCGAGGGCTTTGATTTTGAAATCATCAAGCTTTACAACATACAGAAGCGGAAACCCAAACTCATACTGTATGAGCACAAACATTTGAGTTCCGACGATCAAGAAGCGTGCATCACCCTGC
Organism: Verrucomicrobiales bacterium; assembly: GCA_027483345.1. GTDB lineage: Bacteria > Verrucomicrobiota > Verrucomicrobiia > Limisphaerales > UBA9464 > SXXZ01. Next base: position 2,358 of record JAIXUV010000029.1, read on the forward strand.
TATTGCAATCGGGATACAAGATCGCTTGTCTAGCAGAAGAGACCGTCGCAAGCCGTCTCGACGAGTAGACTCTTTCACGGCGCAAAAATGAAGGTCCATACACTTCTCGGAAAGAGAGACTTTCAAATGGCCCTCAACTGCTTGGGGAGTCTCGTCAAGATGAGCACAGAGAACGTCTCCCTCGTTGTGCATGATGATGGCACGCTGACTTCGGCTGAGTTAGACACATTATCCCACACCTTTCCCCGTCTAACCATCATTGAACGGCGCATGGCCGACGAATGGGCAGAAGCCCATCTCAAATCGTGGCCTAATTGTCAAAGCTTCCGCCGCCGACATATTCTCGCACTCAAGCTTTTTGATGTATTCATCCTGAGTGAAGAAGACCGCATCACCTTCTGCGACTCTGATGTCCTATTTTTCCGACCTTTCCACGGACTCCAGACGCCTCTCAAGGACTTTGATGCCATCTTCATGCGAGACATCGTAAATCAGTTGGCGTTCCGTTCATGGGACATTCTCATTCACAACCTGCGATTCGTGTCGCATCTCAACTCCGGGCTTTTCAGTATACGTCGCTCGTTGTTGGACTTGGAAAGACTAGAGTGGTTCTTTAAGATTCAGTATCCAGATCTGCTCAAACACTTTGCCGAGCAAACTGCATGGGCTGTTGCCTGTTCAGGTCTGAAAACTAGCTTTTGGAACCCAGCACAAATTCGAATCGCCCATCCCTCAACTCATCTGACAGACACAACCGTCAGCTTTCACTATGTCGGACACTACCGAAGCCGGCTCGGGACAGATTTGATTTCTGAAGAACCGCCCTCCAAGTCGATAACACTGGAGACCATCAGTTCTGATTCTGTTGGATTCGTCCAAGCGGGCCGCTCCGAATTGGAGAGACTTGGCCGCAGGCTGATGGGGAAGAACCCCTACCCTTCGGCACCTTACCAACAATACGGCGTCTAGTCTTGTTCACAATACTCAATCACGCACACTTCCATTTTCGTGCTTAGCAGCGTTTTTGAAGCTAAAGTCAAAGCGTGTTCGCTCTACAGTATAACCCTCACTCTTGACTAGCGGTCTTTCCATATTCACGATTGAAGACGAAAGAGATCAATCATCTTCACAAAGAACGAATAACCATACTGTGGCTCAATACATGGCCCGCAATTGGCGGAGCCGAACGAGCTCAGATCTCAATCTTTCGAGAAGTGGCCAAGAAGCACCGCTTCCTTGCAGGATTACAACAGAACCCGACTAAAGAGCTTGCAAGCGAAATTGATTCATTCAGCAACAAGCAGTTCCGCCTTCCACTCATTCGGCTGAATCAGTCTATAAACCCATTCAGGTTGGCTAAGATTGCGTTCCACCTCTTCGCCGTTGCCAAAACGCTAAGAACACTTCTTCGAGACGAACAAGTCGACATAGTTCATGTATCAAACATCAACGACGTCCCGTTCGCCGCACTCGCAACACTCGGCACAAACACCAAACTGGTGTGGATGGTCGAGAATCCAGAAAGATTCAATTCAGTTAATGTCGCGATCTTGAATATATCCAAGATCGACGGATTGATCGGAACTTCAAATGCAATCCTATCCCAAGCAATCAACAACGGAGTAAAGTCAACTGTATCGACAACCATACAGAACCCATATGACGACACTCACTTTTTTCAAGAGGAACTTTCACGGAAGGAAGAATCATCCAACACCGTCCGAATCGGCTTCGCTGGGGTTCTGTGCGACCGAAAAGGTGTACTTGAGCTGTGCGAAGCGTATCTAGCTCTCACCAAACGACTTCACTCAGCGGGAGAATGCAATCCTCGAACCGAATTGCTATTAGCTGGGAATGGCGAGCCTGATTACATCTCCAGAATTCACGAAGTTTCAAAAAGGATTCCCGCGTCGCATCAAATCAAGTTGCTAGATCACATCAAGGACCCGATCGCGATGCGGTCCTTTTACTCAAGCCTCGACATATTTGTCATGCTTTCCAAAATGGAGGGCCTCTCCCTAGCAATGCTTGAGGCAATGGCCACCGGGGCACCCTCACTCATTTTGTCACCATGGGGAGTCGACGTGATTCAGAACGGAGTCAACGGGATCAATTTGACTTCCGACAAACCCGAGGTTGTGGCACATGAACTAATGAATTTGATCAAGGCCCCCGCCATCCGAAAGAAGATCGGCGATGAAGGGGCAAGATCCGTTCGCCAGAAGAACACGCCTTCTGTTATTGCAGAGGAAGTTGTCACCTTTTATGGTCAGGTTCTCTACCCGACCAAGGCAACTGCAAGTTGATAGAATGTCTACAATTGAATTCCTATAGATCACTTTGGTTCCGGCGCCCTTAGTAAGATCCAGAAACCTTTAACAAACTGCCTCGAACAAAACAGCAATACCTCAGTGTCGCAAGAAAAGGCCAAAATCCTGCATTTGGGTGCAGGTGTCATTTACGGGGGTGTCGAGTCGTTCTTGGCGTCGATCGCTCGTTACTCTACTGAGACTGATCCTTCATTTGTACTTTGCTCTGAAGGACGGCTTCAGCTGGAACTTCTCGCAGCCAATCGACAAGTTGAGGTACTTCCACAGGTTCGACTCTCCAGACCCTGGTTAGTCCATCGAGCGAGAAGGGCCCTGAATCGGTTCCTTGATCAACACGAATTCGATATCGCTCAATTTCACAGTGCTTGGGTACAAATACTTTTTGCTCCAGTACTCCGCCGTAGAAACATTCCCTTCACGGTCTGGATTCATGGTGTAAGCTCAAATCGAAACTGGGTTGAGCGACTAGCAAGACGACATAGTCCCCTTAGTGTATTTACAGCGAGCCACTTTCTCGCCGATGTGACAAAAGAGTGGTATCCTGGAGTGCCCCGGCAATTGATTGCAATTCCAGTTGCTAAACCACCCTTGGTTACAAATGAGCAGAAGCTGTTGACACGGCAAAGCCTGAATACCGATTCAACCGACATTGTAATCATGATCTCTTGCCGTTTCGAGCCATGGAAGGGTCATGAACTGCTTTTTCGGGCGCTGGCTTTGCTGAAGGATCTCCCCGGTTGGACGCTTTGGGTTGCAGGCGGGGCGCAGGAGCCGCACGAGCTGCGGCGTTTGGAACTGCTGCATTCAATCTCTAGCGACTGCGGAATCGCCAATCGCATTCGTTTTCTGGGACAAAGAACCGATGTCCCAACATTACTCCAGTCGGCCAACATTCACTGTCAACCGAATCCTGAGCCAGAACCTTTTGGAATAGCATTCGTCGAGGCCCTTTATGCTGGTCTTCCAGTTGTTTCAACCTCAATAGGAGGGGCGCTTGAGATTATTGATCCGACGTGCGGGATTCTGGTTCCTCCCGGAGACATCCAAAGTCTCGCAGATGCACTACGGAAGCTCATCACAGCTCCAGAACTTCGTGTGCAACTTGGAAATGCCGGTCCCCGCCGTGCAATTCAACTTTGTGATCCTCGCCAACAGATAGCAGCACTTGAATCCGGGCTTATCGCCGCACTTGAATCATAACACCACCCTTCTACGGTGCTTGCCCCAGCAGTATAGTAACGGGCATCCAATCACTTAGTGACAAGTTGGGAGCTTGGATTCAAATCCGCTACAAGCTGATTCCATTTCTGCGATAAAACTCCATAGGAACAGAGCTTCTCTGCTCTTTCCGGAAGCGAGGAACCCAGCGATCTCAACTGCTCCGAGCTATAGACTTCGCGGATTCGCTGCGCCAGGCGAGATGGATAGCTTGAATCTACTTCACCGTGGTAGTCTACCAACATCGGCTCGGGAAGTAACAGTTCGGCTTCTCCTACCCGGCTTGCAATTACAAATCTACCTGCAGCCATATACTCAGGAACCTTGCCAGTTGTCCTGACCTGACCCGGAAGGTTGTTGGTCTGAGTCGACAGCGCAATGTCCATCAATCTAAGATAGCGGGGAACGTCCAGATACGGGATTCGACCTGTAAAGGTAACTCGATCTGCAACGTTAAGCTCTATTGCCCGTTGGCGTAGCCAAGAAAGCCCACTACCATCACCGATAATCAATCCAGAAATCGGTAGGTCCTTAAGCGACACCAACGCATCCAACAAATCCCATCCGTAGCAGATCCCCAATCGAGGGCTTCGGACAGTTGAGCCCATGACACCGACAACGAAGCGACCTTGAAGACCAAGCTGTTGGCGTAGCGCTACAACCGCATCTGGGGAGACGTCCTGATTCTCGGCAAAGCCATCTCGGATGACGACGACTCGCTGACGCCCCTGCGATTCAAGGAGTTGGCGGTGTTTGGTCCCCCGAACGACAATCGCGGAAGCGTTTCGGTGTAGAAGGCGTTCGAATGCCCAAAGAAGCGGTAATTTCCATCCAGCACCAACACCTGAAGAACGGGCCATCTCAAAGACGGCATCACCCGTGTCTACAATATATGGGAGCGATTTTGAAACCGACCAAAGAGGCCCCAAAAGCGCACCAGGAGATGCCGTGTTAAGGATATACAGAAGGTCGGGCCTAAAACTCTCCACTGCGCGCCGCCAATTGAGAGCCGTGCTTCTTGATCCACCTTCCCGAAACAGGAGTTGAACGTTTTCGCTAGGATGCCGTTGAACAAGGCCACGGATTCGGACAGATTCAATACTACTGGGTCCACCATGAATAAGGACTGAAACAGAAGGAACACTCATTTGCTACCAGAGATCAACTTCTCTTTGGCCACCTTTTGGTAAACTCGAAGGGTGGCCTTTGCACATGCATCCCATCCATGGTGCTTGATTGTTGCACGTCCCATTCTCGCAATAGAAGCCGCATGCTCCGGTGATTTCTGAAGAATCCGCAAACAGGATGAAATCTGCTCCGGGCGATGAGGATCAAATAAGAGTCCGTTGACTTCTGAATCTATCAGCTCCGAGGCCCCCATACCTCGTCCTACTGCGACAGGAATTCCGCTGGCCATCGCTTCCGTAACAACCATTCCGAATGGATCGTAGTCACTTGGATAGAGAAACACATCGGCGGCACGGAACGCCAACTCCGGCTGCGATTCAAATCCGTGAAAGATGATCCGTGAACTCACACCCAGTGCCTCTGCTTGGATTTGGAAGCTCTCTAGGCGGGAACGCGTCACCACCAATAGGCGAGCTTCAGGAAAAATCGGGAGCTGATCGATACACTGACGTAATCCTTTGGTCGCCTCCCCCATGAAGAGCCAAGTCCATTCTTCGCCAGGGATACCAAATCGACGCCTCAGAGCTGCTCGCTCCTCCAGATCGCGCGCGGGACGAAAGACTTCGGAGTCTGTTCCATGGTAAACTACCGAAACCGGACGATCCCATCCATAATGGTGACGAACCTCCGACTCGAGGGTGCGAGAGATTGCAACGAGATGGCGCACTGACTTATGGCGATAAAATGCCCTCTCAAACGGAATAACCATTTTCATGAATAAGCGTGGCTTTATCCACCTCGTATTCATGCGCTTCTCTCGCGCCGCATTACAGATGTGACCAGTGATGATGTCGGTATACCACAAAGTTAAGCCTTGGGCATGAATCAAATCCACCGGGTACCTCCACACACAGTACTGAGCTGTCGGAATAAAACTGTAGACCGTCGTCAACGCGTTGTATCGAATCGCCGGAATCTTAACTCGTGTTTCACCCGGGCACTGCGGCGCATTGAACGTATTCGCAAAGATCGTAAATCGAACTTCCGGATGAAGGCGCTTTACCAACTCAACGCAATATCTACCCTGACCGAAGTTCGGGTCATAATCATGAACTACAAGACCTACTGAAATCATGATTGCCCTCTCGAATTAGAATTGTTCTTTCTGAACAGAAATCGCTTTTTTCCCAAGATGCTCGGTTGCGGCGCTATCGGAGACACCGAAGGTGCTGAGGTATAGCCAATTGGCCGGTAACTTCGAGGAAGCGGGGAGGAAGTGCGTCCAACCACCGAATTGTCGACAACAGGATGCGAAGCTCCGCTGACACTACCCGTTGCTTCACTTTCACTGTAAAGAGATCGAATCTTCGGAGTTGCGATGAACGAGGTAAACTTTTCCCGGAAAGAGACGGATTCAGTCATTCCAGACGCCAATGCCACCTTGTAATCCGTAAAGAGCCGGCTAAGGGCTCCGAAGAAGAACCAAAGAAGGGCACCGTATGGAACTCCCAAGAACGGGGTGCCAATCGGAAACGTAATAACCGATAGAAGAAAAAAGATACCAGCAGGCAGGCTTACCACGCTGATTGAAGTATCACGCAACTGCGACATCCACTTCATTGATGCCTTGCAACCCTCAAAAAAGAGGTTTCCAATCGAAAGCAAACCTAAAAGCCCCATGTCGACGACGATATGGCCTAAGTCACCATCGATCGGTCTTACAAGTTTCATACGAGAAACCAAGAACATCGGCACCCCATGTGACGAACTCCCTAAACCCGACCCTAACGGATAGGCAAAGAACTCAGTGATCGATGGGCCAACAACAATCCACACGCGCTGCCAAATTGTATTATCAGTCAGTAGACTCGCATAACGATCAGACGCCATACCCTTTGTCGTCGAGACGCCAAGTCTCCAACCCGCAATTATGATGATCGGCAGCAGAAGCATTCGAACTCCACCTCTTCTGTACCACAGCGCGAAAGCAACAGCGACTACCAGCAAAATCAATGCCGAGCGAGCACCGGTCAAGATCAAAGCGTAGCACATTACTCCAGACAATCCAGTCAAAATCAAATATTCAACCTTAGGACAGGTTTTAACAGTTAGCCGGGAGAATGCGAACGTCATTGAGTACGACAACTGCGTCGCGAAAGCAGCTGAAGACACGAATGTTGAAAAACGGCGGAACTGGCTAACTCCCTTATCGGCGTAGAATTGATTCCGGAATCGGTATTCCATTTCCGGATCCAATAGCATTAGCCTTCTAACCTCTTCCTCCGACTGAAATATTCCATAGACCGCGGTGACCGCTCCTAAAACCACGATCAACCACATATAAAACTCAACTTGTCGAATACTTGTCGCCAAATGGAATCCAACCACAAAGACCATCGGAATGATGCACCAACCACGAAACGCTGCCATCACAATCAGTGGTGATATATCAAAAACCAGGATGGAAACAGGAACATACAGAATACAAATCAAGCAATGAAACTTCAACGCATTTCCGATCGGCGAATTCGGAATCAAAGCATCCTTCCCACGCGTCAAGATGGTAATCAGCATCGAGACTACGATCGGAATATCGAATGCAAAAGTCGTTAGTGGACTTCTGAAATGAACCTTAAGCCAGCCATGGAAGAATCCGATGACGATGGCGAAGATAAACAGACCATTCGCCAGAGGATTTTTTTCGAAGAGATCGACCAATACCCGTCCAATCGATCGCCTCTCCTCTTCCGTCGGTTGGATCGACGGTTGTGTCGGGTAGGAAAGGGTTTTGGTCATCGCTGAAGTCCGCAGGCAAGGTTCTCACCCACAGGCAACCGGGCAAAGGAAAAACTCGGGCTGCCCGCTTCCCGCTTGGCATTCATCGGCAGGAGCAGCTTACCAGTTGAGAGGCGGGCAACCATGTCGCTCACATGTCTTTTATAATGAGGTACTTGCCACTTTTTCGCATCGGCCATCCCTTCCACTCACAGGCTCCTGTTCCCGGCGCCTAAGGACCCCTGCGGCACTTGAATCGTCACCGGATGATGGACCTATTCGACCTCCGAGATCCAATTCGATCCGAGAACCTGTTTCGGAGAGCTCCAAAGTACATCAGAACTGTCAAAACGGTCGGCTTCGGCTGGCCTCAATGTAGCGGCATTTGACGAAGGCGAAACTATTCACATTTCAGGTTTAGCTTCATTCAGAATGGATCGAGCTGTAAATCTGTAATGCGTTGAACGAATTCTATTGGTATCGGATTATAATAGAATTTGTTTTGTGAAGATTTCGAATGGGAGCTAGGAGGTGCCCACCTGACGCTCGAAATCCTCTCGTTCGTCGTTGGCAATTCCTGCCCATTTTGGCCGGGCCGCTCCGTGGAGGCATCAATCCACGCAGCCCGGCCTTCGAAAGAATCCCGATCGGAGGTTCTGAATCGCGTTCTCTAACCACTCCGCACTCACGACCAGGTATTCAGCGTTGGCCGGGCTCAAGGAACAATCAGCCGGAAAGCACGGAAGTTGTTGGTCACCCCCAACGTCACTTGAAGACGAGCGCCGTCGTCAATCGGCGTGAGACCCAAATCGGTCCAACTCGTTGGCGACAAGGCCGGCGTCACCTGGAGTATTGCGTTCGTGGCCATCGAAGGCCAACTGAGCACCAACAGGTCGCCGAAACCGGTGAAGTCGAGGGCCAATGGGATGGCCGTCACCTGGACCGTATCGGTGTTGTCGGAGGTGTTGGAGTCCGTGACCGCGCCGGAGGCGGCCAGCGCGAAGACGACTTCATCCGGAGCTGACAGCGCCAAACGGACCTGCCCGGTCCAAGAGGCATTGGGAGCCAGCGTTCCCAGGTCAAATTCAACGCCTACGGAATTCTGAGCGAAGGACCCTGAGGAGGCTGCGGCACCACGGAACTGGGAAGGGGTTGGTAGGGCCAAAACCGCCCGAACTGCAGTCGCGGGCAGCGGGCCGGCATTGCGAACCCGAAGATTCAGGCGGAATTCGGAGCCGCGGATGACGGGATTTGCGGTCGAGTCGATCTCGGCGGTCAACTCCGCCGTCGAACCCACCAGGAAGTCCGTCGACGAGGACGCAATGCCGGCGCCGGTCTCGACCACGATCCGACCTGAGGACGCACCCGCGGGAACGACAACCGCCAACCCTGAAGCGTTTGTCTGGACGATAGTGGCGGCGACACCTCCGACACGGACGGACAGGAACGGCCAAAGATGCCTCCCGGCAACAGAGACCACCGCCCCCACCTGACCGGAGGCAGGCGAGAAGCCCGTGATCACCGGCTGCTCACCAATGATGGTCAGGATCGTCGGACTCTCATCGCGTCCACCCGGAGTCTCGACGACGATCCTTCCGGTGACCGCATTGGAGGGGACCACGGCGCTTATCCTCCGATTGTCGAGGACCGTGAACGAAGTGGAGAGTGCGGTGTTGGTGCCGAAGCGGACCGCAGAGGCACCGAGGAAGTTGGTTCCGGTGATCTCGAGCGTTTCGCCTGATCGCAGGCGGGAGGATCCGAGCTGCGAGACGGTGGGAGCCAGGTAGAAGGTTGAGGTCGATTCGTCAGTACCGACGGAAGAAACGACCTGGAGCGGGCCGGAACCGGCCCCAAAGGGAACTGCGACCAACACCGTTGTGGCGGTGACACTGGTCGGCGTGGCCCCGATGCCGCCGAAAGTCACCTGTTGGACACCGGAGAGTCCGGCGCCCGTGATGGTTACGTTGGTGCCACGCGCGCCTCCGGAGGGCGTGAAGCCGAAGATGCGCGGCTGGAGCACGAAATTGGATGTGGTCAGGAAGCGGCCACCGGGCGACTCGACCGCCAAGGCCCCGGAAGGGGGCGCATTCGTGGGGATCACCGCGGCGATGTTGGTCGGCGAGACCACGGTGAAACTGGCCACGGGCACGCCACCCAGGGTTACCGCCGAGACCGCACGGAGACTGAGGCCGGTGATCGAGAGGGAGTCTCCAACCCGACCCCTTGGTGTGAAGCCGCGGACCGAAGGTGGGATGAAGAAGTTCGTTGAGGTGACGAAAACACCGGCATTGTTGGTCACGGTGATGGGTCCAGTACCGGCACCGGCAGGCACATAGACGGAAACGGACGTCTCGGTGACCGTGTCCACCAGCGCCCGGACGCCGTCAAAGAAGACACCCAACCGGAAGCTGGAATCGGTGGTGTCGAGGAAGTTGGCACCCGAAAGGACCACCAGGTTGCCTGGCACACCACGGACGCGATCCGCTTCGGTCAGGCCGCCTGGCCGTTCGAAGCGGGTGACGACAGGAGGCACCTGGAAATTCCGGGAGATCGGAGTCTGGCCGCAGATGTTCTCGATGTAGATGGGGCCGATTGTGGCTCCGACTGGTACCCTCACCGCGATCTGCTGCTGCCCGCCGGAGATCGTCCGGATGCTTTCGATGACGGCCGGAGTGAAGTTGAAGGTCACCGCGGTCACCTGAGGGCTGAGGAAGTTCGCGCCGTTGATCGTGATCAGCGCCCCAGGCTCTCCCCGGAAGCTTGAGATCGATGCCGGCAATGGCCAGCACTGCGCCAAGGTCGCAGAGGTCCCAGCGAGAACCGCGGCAAACCAGGTCATCCAGAACCGGCTGAATTGATGCTTCATTCGAATGGGATTTGATGTTTACATCCGTCATTGCCGATCTGCAAGCATCGGCTGGGCATGCCGACTTGGCCGCGAAACGAGACGAACGGACAGCCCTCATCCGTTTTGGGACACACAATGGCGGCCCCGGTTCGATCCTGACTGGTCATTACCTTTTGTTAACGTTTCGGATTACCTACGCTGATGAATAACGGTCCGTATGCGACGTCGACTGGGGTGTTGTGAAAACCTACCAGTCCTACGGCAGCGGGCCTGCAAACGGCCCGTTTTTCCTTAACAGGAAAACCAAGGCCCGGAACTGAGACTTCACCTCCACCCCTCCCCGTTCGATACCATGAAGCACTCCACTTTGCCTGCGGTGTGTCTGGCGCTGGCGACCATTGCCGGGTCTGCGGTTCGATCCCATGCGCAATCCACCAACGGATCACCAGCGGCAACGGCGTTCGCCACTCCATCGGAGTCCACCAACGCCCCGGCCTTGGTTGCCGTGCCGCCGGTGCCGTCGTTGCCCCCCGCAGTCGCGGAAGTCGTCCAGTTGGTCCGACGTGGGATCAGCGAGCCCGTCGTGACCGACTACATCGCGCAGATCCGCGAGCCGTTCACCCTCGGGGCCGACCAGGTGATCTACCTGAACGATCTCGGGATCAGCGGTCCCGTGCTGCAAGCGCTGCTGAAGAAGGCCGGCTCGTCGTTGGAGGGCGACGCGGTCCAGAACGTTTTGGTGCAGGCGGGCATTTCGACGAACGCCGCCGCGCCTCCCGCTGTCGAGGCCAAGTCGACCGAAAACGTCCTGCTGAACCCCTACCTCACCTCCACGGCTGCCGCGTCGGGTCCAACGGGACAGGCAGCTACCACCCAGGCAGGCACGGCGCCGGCGGCGCCCGCAGGTGCCGTGGCGACCGCGGCACCCAGCCAACCGGTGGTGGTGAGCCAGCAGATCTTTTACGAATCCCTCGCACCCTACGGTTCCTGGGTGGAGGTCCCGTCCTATGGTTGGTGCTGGCAGCCGACGGTCGCGGTGGTGAATTCGTCCTGGATTCCCTATGGAGACGGCGGGCGATGGGTCTGGACGGATCGCGGCTGGTACTGGCACTCGAGCTACACATGGGGATGGGGCCCCTACCACTACGGGCGCTGGCATCATCACGGCCGCCATGGCTGGGTCTGGGTCCCGGGATACGACTGGGCACCGGCCTGGGTGGCCTGGCGTAGCACGCCGACCTACTGCGGATGGGCCCCTTTGCCCCCGGAATGCCATTGGCGGTCTGGCGTGGGCTTTTCCTGGGTCAACGGCCGCACCTCGGTGGGCATCGGCTTCGGCATCGGTCATGACTGGTGGTTCGCCACGACATGGAACCGCTTCTGCGAACCGGTACGCCCTGTTCATCGTCTTCCGGCCCACGGTGTCCGTCAGTTCGTCAACGACAGTCGGATCACTGTCGCCGGCGGCAACGCGGTCAACATCCAAGGCAACAACAACACGGTGATCATCAACAACGGAGTTTCCCGCGAGGAGGTACAACGGCATACGCGGGACGAAATCCGCCGGACCGAGATCCGTGACGTCAGCAGTCCGGCCGCTGCCCAGTCGTTGGCCAGAGGCAGGCCTTCGCCGGCTGGACGCCCCACGGAGCTGGCGGTCTACCGTCCGACGATTCCCGTCCAGTCCTCGAAGCCGTCCGCCGCCGCCCTTGCGAAACCGGCCCCGGTCAGGAACTCCAACACTGGTTTCTCGCCTTCCGGGTCCTCGTCCCGCCCTCTCCCGGTGCCCCAGGCAGGCGTCGCCAGGCCCTCTGGTGTCTCCCTGGGCACGCCCCGGCCCGCCGCGGTAGGAACCGTCGTGTCGCCCAAGCCGAATTCACTGGTCTCGCCTTCCTTTGGTGGCGGTCAGGTGAGCCGCCCAGCGCCCAGCGTGTCACAAGCGCCACTGCCGACAGCTTCCCAGGCCCCGGCGACAACGGCCCGGCCAGGATCCGTTCCCGGAGTGGGACGCGGCGAGGTTCTGCGGCCCGGGTCCTCACCTGTCCGAGCCAACAACCCCGCAGTCTCCAGCCCGGCCCCCGTGTCGACCCAGGTCCGGCCGGGATCCGGTTTCGCACCGGCACCAAGCCCGTCGGTGTCCACCCCTTCCAGTCGCCCCAGCACCGCGGGGGCGTTCCGGCCGACGCCATCTCCGGTGTCGAACTACTCCAAGCCTGAGGGCGCCGGCTTTGTGTCTCCCGCCCAGGCGAAACCCGCGTTCAGCCCGCAACCCAAGCCCGTGGACAACTACCGCGCTCCGTCGGCGGAGTCCTTCAGACCCTCGAACTCCGGCTTCAGCCCCAGTCGCCCGGCTCCGTCCCCGGCGGTGGCACCGGCCCCCTCCGCGGCACCGGCAGGCGGCCGTCAACCCAACCCGGGCGGCCCCAACCGCAAGAACGAGCCCTGAGCCGCTTTCCCAGTTCCCTCGAACCGAAGATGAAACGGCTCCTCCTGCTCGTGGCACTGATCTCCTCCGGCGCCTGGCTCCGGTCCGGGGAGGCGATTTCGGCGGCGGCAGCCGCAAAGCAGTCCCGCGTGCTCTATGAGACAGGTTTCGAACGGTTCGAGGGATTCGATCCTTCGCTGGATCTGGTGGATGCCGCCGGCAGGGGACAAAACGGCTGGACCGCGGTCGGCTACGGGGGCAACGGGATCCTCGGCGACGCCCTGCCGGACTTCACCGGACAATACGCCTACATCGGCTTCCTCGCCTCCACGAACGGCAACGGGTTCTTCAACGTTTTCCGTCCGCTCCGCTTCGCACCCTCGACCAACCAGCCACCCGTCGTGGTCTTCCAGGTGAACATGAGCCTGCGGGACGAAACCCCGTCGCCGGAGCGTGCGGACGATTTCCGGTGGAGCGCCTACACACCCGACGACCGCCGTCTGTTCACCATCGATTTCCACGGCGCGGATCGGACGATCAACTACGCCCTCGATGACGCATCGGGATTCCAGACGACCGGTTACGAGTTCGAGTACGGAGCCACCTATCTGCTGGAAGTGGTCATGAGCTTCGGGCGCAACCGGTGGTCCGCGAGCCTCAATGGATTCACCGTCGTCGCAGAACAGCCGATCACCACACGGGCGACCTCGTTGTCCCTCGGCAGCTTTGACGCCGTGTGGGCGGCCCGTTCCCAAGGAAGCTGGGACGACAACTACATGCTCTTCGACGACTACCGGATCCTCGCCTATCCGCCGTCCGAGATCGCCCCCGTACTCGAACTGCAGAGTGTCGAAACCGGCGGCACCGCCCGTCTGATCGTGTGGGGCGAGCCCGGGGTATCGTATCTTGTGCAGTCTTCCAACGACCTCGGTCTCTGGACCGATCGCGGGACGGTGGTGGCCACCTCGCCTGAAGGGCGGGCCGAATTCGTCGATCCCCAACCCGCCCAGGCGCGCACCTATCGCGTCGTCTCGATTCCTTGATCTGGGCCACGATCCAAGGTCAGGACCAAATCTTCCCGCGAATCGAAGACCTCGAGTTCCCTCCCAAAGCGGAGACGCAGCGCGCCGACCTCCTCGGTGAACAAGACGCGGAAGGTCTGGTTGAGCAGTCGTCGACGTGTCGTCCGGGGAGTCCTTTCCGTGGCCGGCAACCGCCCGGTGGCCACGATGAGCAACCTCGGCCTGAGCATGGCCAGGAAGCGGTCGGTGGCCGCCTCGCCGGATCTCGGGATCCCGGTGATGAGCACGTCCGCGGGAAACCCGCCGCCGTGGCGTCGTACCAGCGACTCCTGGCCCAAAGGCCCAAGATCCGGCGCGATCAGGATCCGCCATCCCCCGATCTCCCCACGAAGACAAAGCGACGCGTCGTCGGCTCGGGCAAACGCCTCATTGGGCCAAGGGTGGACCACCTCCCAATCATGGAAGCGTTCGGATGCCGCGATGGTTTCAACGACCACGTGATGGCTTCGGGCCCACGGTGTCAACCGGACCAGGCTGGGAGAACGCATGCGGACCCGTGGGAGGACGACACGCGGGATTTCCAACCGCTCCAGGGCCTGGGTGGCGCCGCCGCCATGCCGGATGTCCCCGTGCGAAACCATAAGGGAATCCAGGCTCCGGAACCCGGCAGCCTGCACTCCCGGCACGACCACATGCCGAGCGGCGGAATCGTCTCCGCAATCCAGAAGGAAGTCACGGCGACGACCGGGTTGGTCGACCAGCAGCGCCTCGCCAGCCCCGAACACCTGCATCTCCGATCGGCGCTCCATCCAAAGGGACGTCGCCAGGGCGCCACCGGATAGCCAGAGCCAGTATCGCCACCGCATCCAAACAGGCCGGGCTCGTTCATCGGGACCGCGGACCCAAAGGATCAGTGCGAAGCCGTAGGGCAGCCAGATGGGCCAAGGAACCCGGCCCACGGCCCACCAGGCAAAAGGCCAGTCGGCACAACTCCGACTCCAACGGACGAGGAAATGCATCGCCGTCCAAGCCGCACCATTCCAGGTCTCGGTACCCACCGGCACCGACAGCGAGATGAGTCCGGAGACAAGGACCAGCCCCCCCAGCGGGACGGCGATCAGATTGGCCGGGACCGAAACTGGAGAGACCAGATGAAAGAAGCCGATCGTCCAAGGCGTCGAGGCGGCGAAGGCCGCAAGGCCGGTGGCGACGGAAGGGATGAGTCGACGGAGAGCGGCTTCAAACCATTGGCGTTGACGAGTCCACAGACGTTCGGGCAACAACGGATCCGGGGCCATGGGGCGGAAGCGCCAAAGGGAGGACTCGAAGGCCGGAGTCAGAATCGGAAGCGCTCCGACAACACCGAAGGAAAGGACGAAGCCGGCCTGGAAAAGCTGCCCAGGATCCCATGCAAGGAGCGACAAGGCGGCGAGGGAAAGGGAATTGATGAGGTCAGCAGGTCGGCGCAGAGACCAAGTGCCCACCACCACCGAACACATGACCGCGGAGCGCACTGCGGAGGCCTGCCAACCGGTGGCGGCGACATAACCCCAGATGAAGGGAATGGAGAGCCCACCGCAGACCGATCGTGGAACTCTTCCCAAACGGAGCAGTGCCACCATCCAGGCCGCAATGAGTGCGATGTGGAGGCCCGAGATTGCGAAGAGGTGGAGGGTTCCGGACCTCATGAAGACGTCGTCCACTTCGTCGTGGAGCGCCGTTCTCCAACCGAGGAGCATTCCCCAGATCAAGCGGGTCGCCTCGTCGTCCGGAAGACCTCGGGAAAGCCGCGCGCGCGCCCAGGCAAGGAATCGTTCATCCCAGGGTGGATTGGTGCGGGGATCGGGACCCAACGCCCAATCCTGCGGGGCATCGCACTGAAGAACCAAGCCGATGCCGAGGCGGCGCAGATGGGTCTCGTAGTCGAGGAGGCCCGGAGCGGCCGGTCCCGGCGGCGACTTCGCGAGACCATGCAACTCGACCGACTGGCCCCGGAAATACCTCCCATCGGGCACTCCCCGGGAGCCGACCAACAGCGTTCCGGTCGCCGCCCGCCAACCGCCACCTCCGGGGTCCCAGGCGGAGACCTGCATCCGTACCACGGTCCTTTCCGCCAGCGTTCCGCGTCGTTCCGAAAGTCGGATGGAAGGAGCCTCGGCGAGGACGCCGCGGACGGCCACCACGGCGGGACCTCCGGCCAGTTGCCAGCGGAGTTCCAAGGGATCGATTGGAGTCTGGGTTCCCAGGAAAGCCAGGGCCCCTCCACCTGCGTAGGCGAGGGGCAATCCAGCTTCCCGGAGAGCCTCGATGAGCGACGATGCGGCGATTCCGGCCACAGCCACGAGGAACCAGAGAACAGCGGGAAAAGGGACGCTTTCGGCGCCAAGGATCCCGGCGGCGAAGGCGATCGCCGGAAGCAGGAATGGACGGCCGCGAAGCACCGGGGAATACCACCACAGGTGTTCGGCACCCCGAAGTGGGCAGGTGCGGCGGGCTTCAGATGCCCGATTCGGCGGTTCCGTTCCTCTCGTTTCGCGATCGGAGGATCCGGGCGACAAGGGCGAGCAGCGCAAGTGCGCCGGCGGCACCGGTGGCGTCGATCAGCACATCGGCCACTGCAGCGCCACGACTGGGGACGAAGGACTGGTGCCATTCGTCGGACGCGGCATAGACCGCGGCAATCAGCCACGCCCGGGCAGCGCGGCCCCAGATCCAGGGGCGAAAGCCGTCGATCTCCGGACCGCCCAACGCCCTCCAGGCCAGCAGCGCAAGAACCGCGTATTCCAATGCATGGGCGAGCTTGCGGATCGCAAAGATGCAAGTTGCGATGGTTTCAGGTTGCGCATGCGGCAGCAGCCAGCCGAAGAAGGGCCCCAGAAACCTCGAGGTGCGCGGCACCGAAAACGAGTCGGAGGAGAAAAGAAACACGACCGTCATCCACGCCAGCAGCGGCAGCCAGCGGAGAA
>JAIXUV010000365.1 GCA_027483345.1 Verrucomicrobiales bacterium
GAAACCGGATTCCACCGCACGCCGGATCAGGTCCATGGCGTTGCGGGCGCCGAACTTGGCCACGAGTTGGTTCCGGTAGGTTTCCACGGTGCGGGGACTGATGCCCAGTTTCGCCGCGATCTCCGGCGCCGGGGTCCCGGTCACCATGAGCCGCAGCACGTCCGACTCGCGTCCGCTGATGCCCAATGTGTTCATCGCCTCCTTCACTGCGGCGGCGTCCAGACCCGGGCTCAGCGCGCATTCCCCCGCCGCCATGCGGGCCGCGGTGTCCACGAGCACCCGCGCCGGGTCCTCCTTCAGCAGATAACCGTCCGCACCGCTCCGCACCGCCTCGGCCACCAGCGCGGCCTTGCCGAAGGAGGTCAACAGTCCGCTGCGCGTGGACAATCCCAGCTTCCGGACCTCACGGATCACCTCGAGCCCGCTGAGTCCCGGCATCTGGTGGTCCAGAAGAGCGATGCGGGGTGGCGATTCCACCAGCTTCCGCAACGCCTCGTCTCCCCGCGCCGCCTCCGACACGACCACGAACCGTCCGTCGCGGGTCAGCAGGGAACGGATTCCCTCCCGGAACAGGGGATGGTCGTCCGCGATCAGAACGGTGATGGCGTCGGGGCTCATCGATGGAGGAAGGGGCGGTCGATCTGGATCCGCACGCGAGTGCCGGTTCCGGGCGACGACTCCACACCGAGCCGTCCGCCGATCCATTCGGCATGGTCACGGAGGAAGCGGACCCCGAGGTGGCCCTCGGGAACCTTCCCAGGATCGAAGCCGCAGCCCGCGTCGAGGACCTCGAGCCGGACCGACTTGCCGTCGTCGGTCACTGCGATCGAGACCTCGGGTGCGCCGGAGTGGCGGCAGGCATTGCCGCCCGATTCCTGCGCAATCCGGTAGAGCGTTTCCCGTACCCAATCGGGAACGTCGTCGCGCAGTTGGGTGGTGGTGCTGACCGCGACCCCGTGGCGTTCCGAGAGGCGCCGGCCAAGCGCCTCGAGGGCCTCGCCGAGGCCGACCTCACGGGTGGTCAGGGGCTGGAGATCCTCGGCCACCCGGCGGAGGTCGCGGGCGGTGTTGAGCAGGCCGGAGGAGACCCGGTCGAGCCGCTCCGTCGCGGCATGACCGTCGAGGTCTTCCATCGAGCGGTCGGACTGGAGCCGCCAATACTGGATGTCCTGCAGCACGCCGTCGTGGAGTTGGCGGCCGATCTGGCGCCGTTCCTCGGAGTGGGCGGCGACCAGGCGTCTCCCGAGTTCGACCTGTGCGTTGCGGGCGCGCACGTGCCCGCGGAGGAGGGAACCGGCGAGAAGGGCGAGGAATGCCAGGATGGAGACGTCCGTGGGCGACCATCTCAAGGCGGCGAAGGGAAGGAACGGCCAGATGCCGAGCGCGGCGACGGAGAGGCTGCTGGCGGTCAGGGCGAGGGTGCCGACGAGGGTGGCGCGGGCGACCGCTCGCCGTTCGGGCGGCGCGCGGAGGCATTGGGCGGCGATGCCCACCTGCATGAAGGCCGAATAGCCGGCATACACCTCCATGAACGCCTCCATGTCGGAGACGTACTGGAGCGAAACCGGGAAGAACGCGACGAGCCCCAACGTGGCCCAGGTGTCCCACAGACGCGACGGGCTCCCGAGGTTGTGGGCGAAGCCGTAGATCGCCGCGGCGTTGATGCCCGCCGCCAACCAGCCGACCAGCGGCAGCAACGGTCGCATGGGCCCGAGGTCGATCGAGTTCCACCACTGGGTGTGGATGAGCGTGAGCAGGCCGAGCAGCATCGCGGGGACGGCGGAACCCCGCAGGATCCGTGTTCGGTCGCCCACGAGGCGGAAGAGCAGGGGAATGGCGGCCCAGCCGAAGCAGAGCGCCGCCAGGCCGATGCGGATGACCTCGCGTTGGAGTTCTGTATGGGTCCAGAGGGGGATGAACCGCCGGGCCGGGAACACGCCGACCGGGCCACCGAGGATCCCGCCCTCGCCTCCGATGTTCAGCACCCGGACTGCGAACAGGTTCGAACCCGGCTGCATCCGACCTGGTGGAACCAGGGCCGCATGGACGAGCCGTTGCCCGGTCACCTCGTGGGCGGTGAAGGAACCGTTGGTTCCGACCGCGTGCCCATTCACCCACAGCTCCGAGATGTTGCCGACGAATCCGGCGGAAACCGCCCAGGTTTCCCCGGCCGCATCGGACGGAGCGTCGATCCAGATGCGGTACCAACCGCGGTCACCGACCTTCCAGGGCATGCCCAACTCCTGGGAATGCCATCCACGGTCGAGCCGGACCGTTTTCCAGCCGGACTCGGAGATCGTCGGCTGGCCCCAGGCCGGATCGTCGCCGGCGCGGAACAGAGATCCGAGGACGGGCAGCGAGGCTGGCGGGGAGGGAAGGGCAGGCTCCGGCGCGATGGATTCCGAAAGCGCCTGCGGTGCTCCCGCGAGCAGCAGCAGCAGACAACACCAGCGAAGGACGCCGATCCCGAACGGACATTCCCACCGGCATCGCGGGCCGGTGGGCGCCGTCGTTGCGGGGTGACGGATCACGTGCCGGGATCCTGCTGGATGGCGGAGGCCGGAACACGCAGAAACCGAGCTCCCGCGGTTCGGTTTCCGCGCCCTTGTCGCCGGAGTGCATCCCACTAGTGTCTCCGCCATGGCGGGAAGCTCCGAGAATCCGGCACCCGCGATCGACACCGATCCGGAGGCCAAGACCGCGAAGGAACCGGGTTACCTGGTCGTCTGCTGGGACGACCCGGTGAACCTGATGAACTACGTGACCCATGTCTTCCAGAAGGTCTTCGGCTGGGACCGCGCGAAGGCGGAGCGCCACATGATGGAGGTGCACGAGAAGGGGAAGAGCGTGCTGGTGCGCGAGGACTTCGAGATGGCGGAGTTCCATGTCCACGCCTTGCAGGGCTATTCGTTGAACGCCACGGTGGAACAGGACGCGTGAGACTGCTTTCCAAGGAAGACGGTACGACGGTCTGGCACCTGCGTTCGGGCCAGAGGGATCTGCTTCTGTTGCTCTTCGAGGCGGCGATCACGCGGCCGGGACGCACGCCGGGGCTCAGCCGGCAATCCCCCGGACTCGACGCCCGGTACCGCGCCGACCTCGCCGAACGGCTTGAGGAAGGCCGGGCCGGCAACCACCGCGTGCTCACAGGGTCGCTGAGGGATCCCGTCCAGTGTCTCGCCGCCGACGAAGGCCACCGCTGGACCCTCGATCCCGACCAGACCGAGATGCTGCTCCAGTCGCTGAACGAGATCCGAATCGGTGCCTGGGAACGTCTCGGATGTCCCGTCGGCGAGGAGGACCGTGTCGAGGTGGTCCCCGGGACGGTGGAGTTCCTCGACCGTTGGATCCTCGAGCTTTCGAGCCGCTTCCTGAACGTCGTCCTGCGGGGATTGGATCCGGAGTGAATCCGCATGGTGACCTTCCTCGACGAACGGCTCTGGTTTCCGGATCCCCGCAAGTCCCGGGATGACGGACTGGTTGCGGTGGGCGGAGACCTGACGGTTCCCCGGATGTTGCTCGCCTACCGGAGCGGGCTCTTCCCGTGGTCGGCGGAACCCATCACCTGGTGGAGCCCCGAACCCCGCGCCGTCTTCGAAATCGGAGGCCTCCACATCGGACGCTCGCTCGCGCGCACGCTGAAGAAGGCGCCGTACGAGGTCACATACGACAAGGCGTTCGACTCGGTGATCCGATGCTGCGCCATGGTTCCCCGGCGGGAATCGGCCTGCTGGATCTCCGACGCCTTCATCCATGCCTACAACGCCCTCGCCCGGGCAGGACACGCCCACAGCGTGGAGTGCTGGAAGGACGGCGTCCTGGTCGGAGGCATCTACGGTGTCTCGATCGGGGCCTTCTTCGCCGGGGAATCGATGTTCCATCGGGCCGACGACGCCTCGAAGGTGGCATTGGTGCATCTGGAGCGCCGGTTGGCCGAGCGGGGCTACCTGCTGTTCGACACCCAGATGCTCACCCCGACCACCCGGCAATTGGGTGCCCACGAGATCCCCCGGACGGCGTACCTGAAGCGCCTGGCCGTGGCGGTGGAGACCCCGTGCCGTTTCGGCTGATTGCCGCCCATTGTCGGTGGATTGCGGGACTTTGTGAAAAACTTCACAAAACCCTCTTGCCGCTCCGGGAGACGCAAACATAGTTTCGCCCCGTTCCGGGGATTCCTCCCCGTCCCTTGTCTTTTATGGATGTCTCCTCCCCAGCCTCCGGCCGTGGTCCGTCCACAGCGGAATTCGGATACAACTCGAAGATCGAGGGTGAAGTCGTCCACACCACCGTCGATGCGGCGCTGAACTGGTTCCGGAAGAACTCGCTGTGGCCGATGCCGATGGGTTTGGCCTGTTGCGGCATCGAGCTGATGGCCGTCGGCGCCAGCCGGTTCGACATCTCCCGCTTCGGTTCCGAGGTGATGCGTTTCTCGCCCCGTCAGTCCGACGTGATGATCGTGGCCGGCACGGTCACCTACAAGATGGCCCTGGCCGTCCGGCGCATCTACGAGCAGATGGCCGAACCCAAGTGGGTGATCGCCATGGGCGCCTGCGCCTCGACCGGTGGCATGTACCGCAGCTACGCGGTGCTCCAGGGCGTCGACAACATCCTCCCCGTGGACGTGTACGTGGCCGGATGTCCGCCCCGTCCGGAAGCGCTTCTCGACGCCTTGATCCGCCTGCAGAACAAGGTCGGCAAGGAAACCATCACCCGCGACCTGAAGCGCGATGCCGCCCCGGAGAAGTATGGCTCCTTGGGCATCGAACTCGGAGAACGCGGCGAGGTTCTTCAACGTTAACCAAGAGATTTCGTGGCCACACCCATTGAATTCGCGAACCAGCTTCGCGAGAAGTTCGGCGAGTTGTTGTCCGCCCCGGTCGAATTCCGTGGCGAGGCGACCCTCACCGTTTCCGACCCGGGCCGGATCGTCGAGGTCTGCCAGTTTGCCAAGGGCACGCTCGGCTTCGACATGTTGTTGGACCTCAGCAGCATCGACAGCTACGGCGAGGATCCCCGCTGGACCGTGGTCTACGAACTCTACGGCACCGGGCACCACGCCCACCTGCGTCTCAAGACCTCGGTCGGCGAGGAGTTGTCGGAGGTCCCCTCCGTTTGCGGTGTGTGGCGCACGGCCGATTGGCATGAGCGCGAGGTCTACGACATGATGGGCATCCGGTTCGCGGGTCATCCGGACCTGCGGCGCATCCTGATGTGGGACGGCTATCCGTACTTCCCGCTGCGCAAGGACTTCCCGCTGGCGGGCAAGCCCACCGAATTGCCCGAGGTCGCCTTCACCCGGTCCGCGCCCCTCGAGGGCGGACCTTTCGTCACCGTGGCCGGCGGCAAGGATGCCATCGCCCGCGAACCCCGCGTCCGGAATCCCGAAGAGTAAGCCATGGCCACGCAGACCATCGAATTCAAGGACCCCGCGGCCCGCGCTTCCGCCGCGGTGGCGGCCGCCTCCGACGACGACATCCAGGATCTCAAGGGCGACAAACTCGTGCTCAACATGGGCCCGTCGCATCCGTCCACGCACGGCGTGTTGCGGATCCTGGTGGAGATGGACGGTGAGACCATCACCAAGGCGATTCCAGACGTCGGCTACCTCCATCGGGGCGACGAGAAGATCGCCGAGAACATGACCTACAACCAGTTCGTGCCCTACACGGACCGGTTGGACTACCTCGCGCCGCTCGCGAACAACGTCGCCTACGTCCTCGCCGTCGAGAAGCTGATGGGCATCGACGGCGCGATCCCGCCGCGCGGTCAGTACCTGCGGGTCATCTGCTGCGAGCTGGCCCGCATCTCGGCCCACCTGCTCGGCCTGGGCGCGTTCGCGATGGACGTCGGCGCGCTGACGGTCTTCCTCCACACATTCACCGAGCGGGAGAAGATCTACAATCTGTGCGAGTCGCTGACCGGCGCCCGCTTCACCACCAGCTACACGCGGGTGGGCGGCCTGACCCGCGACTGTCCGCCGGGATGGATCCAGGCGGTCCGCAAGTTCCTCGACGAGGTCGTGCTCAACATCGCCGAGTCCGAGACGTTGCTGACCCGCAACCGCATCTTCGTGGACCGCACCCGCGACGTCGGCGTCATTTCACGTCAGTTGGCCATCGACTACGGCCTCACGGGTCCGAACCTGCGGGGCAGCGGAGTGGACTACGACGTCCGCAAGGCCAATCCCTACCTCGTCTACAAGGACCTCGAGTTCGACGTCCCGGTGGGTTCCGTGGGCGATTGCTACGACCGTTATCTCGTCCGCATGGAGGAGATGCGCCAGAGCGTCCGGATCCTGCGCCAGTGCCTCGACCGAATTCCGGGTGGGGCCGACAACGTGTCGCGGGAACCGGTCAGCATCCAGGACGGCAAGGTCACTCTGCCTCCGAAGACCAAGGTGCTGACGGGCATGGAGGAGCTGATCCACCAGTTCATGATCGTGACCCAGGGGGTCAACGCGCCTCCGGGCGAGGTCTATTTCGGAGCAGAGAACCCGAAGGGGGAACTCGGCTTCTACATCCACAGCCGCGGTGGCGGCACGCCCTACCGGCTGAAGATCCGGGCCCCGTCGTTCGTGAACCTCGGCATCCTGCCCGAGGTGCTGCCGGGCCACATGATGAGCGACATCGTGTCCATACTCGGCTCGTTCGACTTCGTGATGGGCGAGTGTGACCGATAAGGATTTCCGACGATGAGTTTCACCGTTCCCAGCCATCTCGAGTCCGAGCTCGACGAGATCACGACGCACTACCCGGTCAAGCGGAGCGCGTCGCTCATGTTCCTGCATGCGCTGCAGGAGCACTTCGGATACGTCTCCAAGGACGCCGTGGAGTGGACCGCCCGCAAGTTGGGCCTGCAGCCGATCAACGTGTACGAACTGGTGACGTTCTACCCGATGTTCCGTCAGGAGCCGCTCGGGAAGACGCACGTCAAGGTCTGCCGCACGTTGAGCTGCGCCCTGCAGGGCAGCGGCGAGCTCCGGGAGCGTTTCTGCTCCAAGCTCGGACTGGATCCGCACGCACACGCGCCGCAGACGACGCCGGACGGAAAGTTCACGGTCGAGTTCGTCGAATGCCTCGCGAGCTGCGGCACGGCCCCGGTCGTCCTGGTCAACGAGGAGCTCCACCACAAGGTCTCGTCCGCGGATGCGGACGCGATCCTTCAGAAGGGGAAGGCGGCCTGAAGGGGAGCTTCGCTTGGAAATCCGGCCTTTTGAGGTGGTTGCCCGACATGGATTCGAACCATGACAAACAGATTCAGAGACTGTTGTGCTACCATTACACCATCGGGCAGGCCGGTAAGCGCGGGAGAAGCTAGGTAGAATCGTCACACAGTCAAGCACTGCCATGCCGGAACAATTCAAACTGATCACGAAGCACATCGACGAGCCGGGCTACACCCCGGACATCGCGTGCTACCTGCGTCATGGCGGCTACGCGGGCCTGAGGAAGGCGCTCGCCACGCCGGTTCGCGAACTCGCCGAGGGCAAGAAGCTCTCTCCGCAGGAAGTCGTCCGCGAGGACGTCAAGGCCTCCGGTCTCCGGGGCCGCGGCGGCGCCGGCTTCTCGGCCGGGCTCAAGTGGAGCTTCGTCGACCGCCGCAGCGGCAAGCCGATCTACCTGATCTGCAATGCCGACGAGTCCGAGCCGGGCACGTTCAAGGACCGCCAGATCATCCACAAGGACCCGCACCAGCTGGTCGAGGGCATGATCATCTCGTGCTGGGCCAACGACGTGAAGCTGGCCTACATCTACATCCGCGGCGAGATGCCCGAAGGCGCGCGCCTGTTGAACCAGGCCCTCAAGGAGGCCCGCGAGAACGGCTTCCTCGGCAAGAACATCCTCGGCACCGGCTACGACCTCGAGATCCACGTCCACCGCGGCGCCGGCGCCTACATCTGCGGCGAGGAGACCGGCCTCATCGAGTCGCTCGAGGGCAAGCGGGCCTATCCCCGCATCAAGCCTCCCTACTTCCCCGCCGTCCTCGGGCTCTACATGTGCCCGACGATCGTGAACAACGTGGAGACGCTCTGCCACGTCACCCACATCGTGAACATGGGCGCGGCCGAGTACGCGAAGCTGGGCACGCCGAACAACACCGGCACCCGCATCGTGAGCCTCAGCGGCGACGTGATGCGCCCCGGCTACTACGAGATCCAGGTCGGCAAGGTCACCCTCGGCGAGCTGATCCACGACGCGAACTTCGGCGGCGGCCTCCGCCCCGGACGCACGCTCAAGGCGATCATCCCCGGCGGTTCCTCCTCCAAGGTCCTGAAGGCCGGCGAGGTCTTCAAACTGAACCGCAAGGGCGCCGACGGCCAGATGGCCAAGGTCGACGTCCCGCTGCTGGATCTCCCGTACGACTTCGATTCCCTGCAGCAGGCCGGAACGATGTCCGGCTCGAGCGCGGTGATCGTGCTCGACGATTCCCGGAGCATGGTCGAGACGCTCGGCAACCTGTCCGAGTTCTACGCGCATGAGAGCTGCGGCCAATGCACCCCGTGCCGAGAGGGCGCGTTGTGGCTGGCCAAGGCGACCCACCGTCTCGCCCACGGCGAGGGACGCAAGGCGGACGCCGACTACCTCTCCCACATCGCCCAGAACATCCAGGGCCGGACGATCTGCGCCTTCGGCGAGGCCGCCTCCTGGCCGGTGCTCAGCTTCGTGAAGAAGTTCCGCGACGAGTTCGAGGCCAAGGGAGCCGCCGACGAGGCCGCCCGCGCCCAAGGCGCCGGCCCCGTGCACGGCGTCAAGATGGCCGCCAGCCCCAACCATCACTGATTTCCGCGATGTCCGCCCCCGCCCAACCCGCTCCGGCCCCCGCCCCGCAGGCCCTGCCTCCGGTCGAGACCATGACCGTCAAGGTCAACGGCAAGACCGTCCAGGTGCCGAAGACCCACCCCGACTGGCAGGGCAAGCCCCAGCCGACGACGATGCTCCAGGCCGCCCGTTGCGCCGGCGTGGACATCCCGCACTACTGCTACCACGACAAGCTGCCCGTCGCCGGCAATTGCCGCATGTGCCTCGTCGAGTTCGGCACGCCGATGATGGATCCCGCGACCCGGAAGCCCGTCCTGAACGAGGACGGCTCCCCGAAGATCGCCAAGTCGGTCCTGCCCTACGAACCCGGCACCCCCCGCGGCGCCATCGCCTGCGCCACGCCGATCTCCCCGGGCATGGAGATCTACGCCGATTCCAAGGCCACCCTGCAGATGCGCGAGGCGGTGTTGGAATCGCTCCTCATCAACCACCCGCTGGACTGCCCCATCTGCGACCAGGCCGGCGAGTGCAAGCTCCAGGAGTACTCGGTCCAGCACGGACAGGCCGGAAGCCGCTTCGTCGAGGCCAAGGTCCACAAGCCCAAGGCGGTCGACCTCGGACCCCGCATCGTTCTCGACGACGAGCGCTGCGTGCTCTGCACCCGCTGCATCCGCTTCTCCAAGGACATCGCCGGCGACGACGCCCTCGGCATCGTCAACCGCGGTTCCTACAACACCATCAGCGCGTTCGAGACCGGCAAGTTCGACAACAACTACACGCTCAACACCGTCGACCTCTGTCCGGTGGGCGCGCTCACGTCGAAGGATTTCCGCTTCAAGATGCGCGTCTGGTTCCTCAAGGAATCCAAGAGCGTCTGCACCTCCTGCGGCACCGGCTGCAACATCACCGTCGGCTCCCGCGAAGGGGTCGTGCACCGCTACGAACCGCGCGAGAACGACGCGGTCAACGGCCCATGGATGTGCGATTCCGGCCGCCTGAACTACAAGTGGATCGGCCGCTCCGACCGGCTCCGTGAGGTGCTCGTCCGCGGGACCCGTTCCACCTGGTCCGCCGCCCTGCAGGACCTCACCGCCCGCCTCTCCAAGGCCCCGGCGGGCAGCGTCGCGGTCGTCGCCTCCGCCCGGCAGGCCACCGAGGAGCTGTACCTGCTGAAGAAGCTCGCCGCGAAGACCGGTGCCACGACCGATTCCGTCGCCCGCGAAGGCGAGGCCGACCGCCTGCTCGTCGCCGCCGACCGCAACCCGAATTCCAACGGCGCGCGCCTCACCGGAATCTCGTTCACCGAGGCCGGCATCCGCATCCCGGAGATCGCCGCCGCCATCGAGGCCGGAACCGTCAAGACGCTCGTCGTCTTCGGCGAGGACGTCACGAAGCACGGCATCCCGGCCGCGACCCTCGCGAAGCTCGAGACGTTGGTCGTCAGCGACATCCTGCCCAACGCGACCACCGCCCTGGCGACCCACCTCCTTCCGGGAGCCGCCCACGCGGAGAAGCGGGGCACCTTCGTCAACGTGAAGGGACGCCTGCAGAAGTTCATGAAGGCCGTCGAGGCCCCCGGCGACGCCCGCCCCGAGTGGGAGTTCCTGCACGAGCTCGTGCACGGCGTGACCGGACAGAACGGCTACTCGACCATCGAGGGCCTTTTCAACCAGATGGCCCGCGAGGTCCCGGCGTTCGCCGGACTCGAATGGGCGAAGATCGGCGACACCGGCGTCGACGTGAAGATCTAGCCCCGCCATGGAATCCCTCCAGTACCTCAGCCCGACGACCCAGTTCGTCCTCTTCAGCGCGCTGAAGATCCTCGTGGTCTTCGGCGTGGTCATGACCGGCGTCGCCTACGCGGTGCTCGTCGAGCGCAAGGTCTCCGCGTGGATCCAGGACCGCGTCGGCCCGAACCGCACCTCGCCCTTCTTCGTCGACTACATCCCGGTCATCGGACCCTTCCTGGTCCGCCTCGGCATCTTCCAGCCGATGGCCGACGGCCTGAAGTTCATGCTCAAGGAGGACTTCACGCCGAACTACGTCCGCAAGGTCTACTTCTGGCTCGCCCCGGCCATCACCGTGATCCCGGCGCTCATGACCGTGGCGGTGATTCCGTTCGGCTCGACGCTCGGCTCCGAGAAGATGGTCATCGCCGACCTCAACGTCGGCATCCTCTACACCTTCGGCATCGTCTCGCTCGGCGTGTACGGCATCGTCCTCGCCGGCTACGCGTCGAACTCGAAGTACCCGTTCCTCGGCGGCATCCGTTCCAGCGCCCAGATGATCTCCTACGAGATCGCGATGGGCTTGAGCGTGGTCCCCATCTTCCTGCTCACCGAGAGCCTCAACCTCGGCGACATCGTGAAGTACCAGGCCGACCACGGCTGGATGATCCTCAAGCAGCCGGTCGCCTTCGTGATCTTCCTGATCGCGGCCTTCGCCGAGACCAACCGCCTGCCGTTCGACCTTCCCGAGTCCGAGACCGAACTCGTGGGCGGCTACCACACCGAGTACAGCTCGATGAAGTTCGCCCTCTTCTTCCTCGGCGAGTACGCCAACATGATCGCCTCGTCGGCGATGATGGTGACCCTCTTCTGCGGCGGCTGGACCCTGCCCGGCACGCTGCTCAGCACGCCTTCCGCCTCGTTCCTCGTCGGCCTGCTCCACATCGGGGTGTTCCTCGCCAAGATGGCCGTGTTCATGGTCGTGTTCATCTGGGTGCGCTGGATGCTTCCGCGCTTCCGCTACGACCAGCTCATGGACATCGGATGGCGCCGCTTCATCCCGGTCGCCCTCGCCAACATCCTCCTCACCGCCGTGGTCGTGGCCCTCTGAACCCCCTACTCCCGCCCATGAGCACCAAAGTCGTCGACCGCTCCCCGCTCACCTTCTACGAGCGCACCTACCTGCCGGCCATCCTCGGCGGACTCAAGGTCACCGCGAAGCACTTCGCGGACACCGTCTTCAAGGGCAAGTCCGTCACCATGCAGTATCCCGAGGAACGCTGGGTCGTCCCCGAGGGCTACCGCGGCGCCCCCTACCTGGTGAAGGACCAGGACGGCGCGACCAAGTGCGTCAGCTGCCAGCTCTGCGAGTTCGTCTGCCCGCCCAAGGCCATCCGCATCACGCCTCCCGGCGCCGAGGGACAGCCCGCCGACCGCCGCAACGCGGAGAAGATGCCGAAGGAATTCGAGATCAACATGCTCCGCTGCATCTTCTGCGGCATGTGCCAGGAGGTCTGCCCGGAGGAGGCGATCTTCCTCCAGAAGGACTATTCCCTCACCGGCGAGTCCCGCACCGAGATGGTCTTCAACAAGGAGAAGCTGCTGAAGCTCGGCGGCACCCATGGCGGCATCCAGAAGTGGAAGCACAAGCTGGAGGAGGCCGAGGCGCAGGAGACCTTCCCGGTCCAGACCCGGTGACGCCCAGGAGAACACCCACATGCCCCAGTTCACCGACCTCCTCTTCTTCGCCTTCGCCGGAATGGCCCTGCTGTTCGGCTTCCTCACCGTCGCGAACCCGATCAGCCGCAACCCGGTCACCAGCGCCATGTTCCTGGTGCTGACGATCATCTCGCTCGCCGGACTCTACCTGCTCCTGCACGCCTTCTTCCTCGCCGCCGTCCAGGTGCTCGTCTACGCCGGCGCCGTGATGGTGCTCTTCCTCTTCGTCATCATGCTCCTCGACATCAAGGAGGAGGAACGCCGCCGCCTGAAGACCTTCACGGTCGGCGTCGGGTCGGTCGCCGTCGCCGCGCTGCTCGGCATCCTCACCGTGTCCGCCCTCTCGGCCAAGCCCGGCTCCCCCGCCGGCCAGACCCGGCTCGCCGTCGGCGACACCGCCGAGCTCGGAAAGGTGCTCTTCAACCACTGGCTCCTCCCCTTCGAGATCCTCTCCGTCTTGCTCCTCGTGGCCATGGTCGGGGTCATCCTGCTCAGCAAGAAGGACCTCAAGTGACCTCCCGGACCGGACCCAGCAA
This sequence comes from Verrucomicrobiales bacterium, assembly GCA_027483345.1. Classification (GTDB taxonomy): domain Bacteria; phylum Verrucomicrobiota; class Verrucomicrobiia; order Limisphaerales; family UBA9464; genus SXXZ01. The sequence continues at coordinate 12,742 of JAIXUV010000365.1, forward strand.
CCTTCCATGAACGTCGGCCTCCAACACTACCTGATCGTCAGCGGGCTGCTCTTCAGCCTCGGCCTGCTCGGCGTGGTCGTGCGTCGCAACCTCCTCGTGATCTTCATGGGTCTCGAGCTGATGCTCAACGCCGCCAACCTCTCCCTCGTGGCGTTCTCGCGCTACAACGCGAACCTCGACGGCCAGGTGATGGTCTTCTTCATCATCACCGTCGCCGCCGCCGAGGTCGCCGTCGGTCTCGCCCTCATCGTGGCCCTGTACCGCAAGCGCCAGACGGCGCATGTCGAGGACCTCACCACCCTCAAACTCTGACCGCTCGAATGGAACACGCCGTCGCCCAACACGCCGCAGGCTCCGGGTCCACCCTCCAGGATCTCGCCTGGATGGTCCTGCTCATCCCCCTGGTCATGGCCGCGGGCACCACCCTGCTCATCCGCAAGGACCGCACGCTCTCCGCCCTCTTCAACATCAGCGGAGTCGTCCTTTCCTTCCTCCTCAGCGTCGTCCTGCTCTTCGCCTTCGGCGGCTCCTCCGCGGACTGCACGCCTTTCCGCTGGCTGCCCGTCGAGGGACTCGACGTCCGCATCGGGCTGCACCTCGACGGCCTCTCGCTGCTGATGCTGCTCGTGGTCACCGGCGTGGCTTCGCTGGTGATGATCTATTCCACCGGCTACATGCACGAGGACGCTTCCTATCCGCGCTTCTTCTCCAGCCTCAGCCTCTTCGTGTTCTCGATGCTCGGCATCGTGCTCGCCGACAACTTCGTGATGATGTTCCTCTTCTGGGAACTCGTCGGCGTCTCGTCCTACCTGCTCATCGGATTCTGGTACGGACGTCCCGCCGCCGCGGACGCCTCGAAGAAGGCCTTCCTCACGAACCGCATCGGCGACTTCGGCTTCATGCTCGGCATCCTCGTCGTCTGGTCCGCATTGGGCACCGTCGACTTCGCCGCGGCCAAGGCCAAGCTGGTCGAGAACCCCGCCGCCCTGGGCACCATGGCCGGCATCGCCGGTCTCCTCGTGTTCATGGGTGCCATGGGCAAGAGCGCCCAGTTCCCGCTCCATGTCTGGTTGCCCGACGCCATGGAAGGCCCGACCCCGGTCTCCGCGCTGATCCACGCCGCCACCATGGTGGCCGCCGGCGTCTACATGCTCTGCCGCGTTTTCTTCATCTACACCGCCGCCCCCGGCTGGCCCGCGGCCCTCGGCTTCCTCGGCGGACTATCCGCGGCGACGATCCTTTCGTTCATCGGCGCCTTCACCGCCCTGCTCGCCGCCGTCATTGCGGTCCAGCAGAACGACATCAAGCGCATCCTCGCCTACTCCACCCTCTCCCAGCTCGGCCTGATGGTCATGGCCGTCGGTCTCGGCGCTAAGCACGGCGATCCGTCCGCCTCGATGTACCACCTCGTCACCCACGCCTTCTTCAAGGCCATGCTCTTCCTCGGCGCCGGCTCGGTCATCCACGCCTGCCACCATGAGCAGGACATCTGGAAGATGGGTGGCCTCCGCGCGAAGATGCCGGTCACTTTCTGGACCTTCCTCATCGGGACCGCCGCCCTCGCGGGTCTCCCGCCCTTCAGCGGGTTCTATTCCAAGGACGAGATCCTCGCGACCGCCCTGGAGTCGAATCCGGTCCTGTTCGGCGTCGGCGTCCTGGTCACCGTCCTGACCACCTTCTACATGAGCCGGCTGTTGCTGGTGACCTTCTTCGGAGGCGCTCGCAGCGGGTCCGCGGACCACGCTCACGAGTCCCCGGGCAGCATGAAGTGGCCCCTGGTCACCCTCGCCATCCCGAGCGTCGCAGTCGCTTGGCTGCCGATCGGCGAGTACCTCACCCGCCAGTTCCGTCCCGAATTCCATGGCCATGGCGGCGACATCCTCTTCGGCCCGTTCAACCACAACCCCATCGCCGCGTTCTTCGGCTTCGGGGCGGCGTTGTTCGGCTTCTCCCTCGCGTTCTCCCTCTACTGGAAGGCCGAGAAGGATCCCCTGCCGGCCCGCCTCGGACTCCTGTCCCGCGCGATGCGCAACCGCTTCTACTTCGACGAGATCTACGAGTCGGTCTTCATCCCGCTGCACAACCTCGCCTCGCACGTCGCCGACTGGGTCGACCGCTGGCTGGTCGCCGGACTGTTGGTTCGCGGCCTGACCGGCGCCGTCGACCTCACCGGCCGCGCCCTCCGCCTCGCCCAGACCGGCAGTATCCAGACCTACGCCTTCCTCTTCACCGTGGGCGTCGTCCTCGTCGTCCTCCTCGCCCGGAAGTAACATGGCCTCCCTCACACCGCTCATCCTGACCCCGCTGTTCACGGCGTTGCTGGTCCTCCTGGTGCCCGGCAACTACCGGGTCGTCGTCCGCGCCCTCGCCGTAGTCGGCTCCGGCCTCACCGCGTGGCTCGCCGTCCTCGCCTTCTTCGGATTCCACCCGGGACAGGAAGGCCTCCAGTTCGAGTCCACCGTGCCCTGGATCCATGTCGGCACTCTCGAGCTCGCCTACCATGTCGGCGCCGACGGCCTGAACATCGGCCTCCTGCTCGTCACCGGCCTCGTCGGATTCGCCTCCGTCCTCGCCTCGTGGAACATCGAGCGCAACCCGAAGCTCTTCTACGTCCTGCTGCTCCTCGTCATCGCCGGCGCCCTCGGCGCCTTCGCCTCGCACGACCTGCTGTTCTTCTACTTCTTCAACGAACTCGCCCTGGTGCCGACGTTCATCATGATCGGCGTCTGGGGACGCGGTGAGGACAAGACCTACCAGGCGTTCCGCATCACGCTCTACCTGACCCTCGGCGCTCTCGCCGCTCTCGCCGGACTGATCGCCCTCCATGTGGCGACCGGTGCGAAGACCTTCGACGTCCTCGCGCTCAAGGCCGCCCTTGCCGCCAACCCGCTCAGCCCGACCGCCCAGATCTGGATCTTCGCCCTGCTGCTCTTCGGCTTCGGCACCTTGGTCGGCCTTTTCCCGTTCCATTCCTGGGCCCCGGGCGGTTATGCCGCGGCCCCGACCGCCACCGCCATGATGCATGCCGGCATCCTCAAGAAGGCCGGCCTCTACGCCATCCTCCGGGTCGCCCTTCCGCTGCTGCCCGAGGGCGCCGCCACCTGGCTCCCGGTGCTGGCCTGGCTCTGCGTCGGCAACCTCCTCCACTGCGGCTTCGTCGCCCTCCGCCAGAAGGACCTCAACCTCCTCATCGGCAACTCCAGCCTCGCCCACATGGGCTTCGCCTTCCTCGGCATCGCCAGCCTCACCGTCATCGGTCTCACCGGCACCGTCATCGTGATGGTCGCCCACGCGCTGCTGGCCGCCCTGAGCTTCGCCCTCAGCGGCTACCTCGAATCCCAGACCGGCACTGTCGACATGAACCGTCTCGGCGGCCTGCTCAAGCGCATGCCGGTGTTCGGCACGCTGCTGGTGATGGCCTTCATGGCCGGCTGCGGCCTCCCGGGCTTCGCGAACTTCGCCGGCGAGGCCACTGTCCTCTTCGGCTCCTGGAAGTCCCTGCCGTGGGTGGTCCTCGCGGCCGCCTGGAGCGGACTCATCCTCGGCGGCGTGTACATGCTCCGCGCCCTCCGCGCCGTCCTCTACGGCGAGGAGCGTCCGGAATTGGCCAAGGTTGAGGACACCGGATGGTGGCGACGCCTGCCGCTCGCCCTCCTCGTCGGCGCCCTGCTCCTGTTCGGCGTCGCACCCGGCCTGCTCAGCACCCGCATCGAACCGGTGGCCCGGGAAATCGTGAAGTCCGCCACCCGCCCGCCGGCCACCCCGGCTGCCGAACCCGTCGCCGCACTGTCCCACTGATGGAAGCACCCCGCGGACGGGCCTTCCCGCCGCAGACGAACCTGGAGAGATGAACGACTATTCGCTGATCACGCTGGAAATCCTTGCCGTCATCATCGGCCTCGGCGCCCTGATGGTGGACCTGTGGATCCCCGCGTCCGCCCGCCGCGCCCTCGGCTACGGCACCGCCGCCGCGCTCGGATGCCTTCTCGCGTTCGCCGCCGGTTCCCTCTCGCCCCAGGCCGGGCTCGGGTTCCACAACACCTTCGTCGTCGACGACCTCGCCCGCTACTTCAAGACCTTCTTCCTGTTCGGCGCATTCGTGGTGGTGCTCATGACGGTCGACTTCGCCCCGAAGATCGGCTCCGGCCTCTCGGAGTTCTACGCGCTCGTCTGCTTCGCCCTCGTCGGGATGCTCTTCGCCGCCTCCGCCAACGACCTCGTGATGCTCTTCGTCAGCCTTGAGCTGATCACCGTCACCTTCTACGTCCTGAACAGCTTCCAGCGGGGCCGCATCGCCTCGCTCGAGGCCGGCATCAAGTACCTCATCCTCGGCGCCGTCGCCTCGGGCTTCATGGTGTTCGGCATCGCCCTCGTGTTCGGCTCGGCCAACTCCACCAACTTCGGCGTCATCGCCTCCCGCCAGGCTGAACTGGCCCATTCCACGGTCTTCCTCACCGGCCTGCTCCTGGTCTTGGTCGGACTCGGCTTCAAGATCGCCGCCTTCCCCTTCCAGGCCTGGGCGCCGGACGTCTACCAGGGCTCGCCGGCACCCGCGACCGCCTTCCTCGCCGTCGGTTCCAAGGCCGCCGGCTTCGTCCTGCTCGTCCGCCTCGTCACCCAGGCCGTCCCGCAGATCGCCGCCGAATGGAACCGCCTGCTGGTCGTGATGGCCGCCGGCACCATCGCCTACGGAAGCCTGTGCGCCCTGCCGCAGCGAAACCTCAAGCGCCTGATGGGCTACTCGTCCATCGCCAACGCCGGCTACCTACTCCTCGGCGTCGTCGCCATGTCCACCTCCGGTTCCACCGCGGTGCTCTACTACCTGGGCGGATACTTCTTCACCGTGCTCGCCGCGTTCACCGTCATCTGCGCCATTGCGGAACACGTCGAGGGCGACGACATCGCCAATCTCGCCGGACTCGGCCAACGGTCTCCCTTCCTGGCCGCAGCCCTCTCTATCGCCTTCGTCTCCCTCGCGGGCATCCCGCCGATGGTCGGATTCTTCGGCAAGGTCCTGCTGCTCCGCGCCGTCTTCGAGGGTGCCGCCGCCCATCCGTCCTTCTACCTGCTGCTCGCGGTGGCGGTCGTCGGTGTGGTGTTGTCGCTCTACTACTACTTCGGCGTGATCCGCTCGATCTACTGGGGAGCCAATCCCTCGAGCCTTGCCCCGATCTCGACCTCCTTGGGCACCAAGGTCGCCCTCGCCGCCTGCATCGGTGGAATCGTCTTCCTCGGCGTCGCCCCCAGCAGCCTGCTGAAGATCGCCGACCAGGCCGTCCAGCCGAAGTCCGCCACCGCGGCCGCCCAGCACGCCGCCGCGCACTGAGCCCTCGGCCCCGGACCCCTGGGGAAAGGGAGTTCCTTCGGGCAGGACGCCCACGGCCAAAGGTCCATCGGTGAAATCCGTGTCCAGGAAAAGGATCGTGCCGATCTGCGAGATTGGCAGATGATTCTGTCATTCTTCCAAGCAGGACACTCCCATGAACAAGGTCACCCCGTTCCTGATGTTCAACGACCAGCTCGAGGCGGCGATCCGGTTCTACACGGCGACATTCCCGGATTCCGAGGTGCGTGAGGTCGCGCGAACCGGCGGAGACGGTCCGGTCACCGCAGCCGAATTCGTCGTCGGTGGCCAGCGCTTCATGGGCTACAACGGCGGTCCCTACTTCGGATTCTCCGAAGGGGTCTCGTTCCACGTGGACTGCGCCGACCAGACCGAGGTTGACCTATACTGGGACCGTTTCGTGAGGGCGGGTGGCTCACCCACTCAGTGCGGCTGGATCAAGGACCCCTTCGGGCTCTCGTGGCAGATCGTGCCGAGGCGGTTCACCGAGCTGATCGGCGACAAGGACCCGCGGAAGGTGAAGGCCGTGATGGAGGCCATGCTGACGATGGTGAAGCTCGAAGTGTCCGAGCTCGAACGGGCCTACGCCGCCGCATAGGGCTGTCGTTCTGATCCGGACACCGGATCCGTTCTTCCAAGCGTTCCGGGCAGTCCCATCGGGGACACTTCACCCCGAAAGTGGAATTCCATACCGGATAGTTCATCCAGAGCGTGAGAGGCACTTCCGCGGCTGAAGTTGCAAGCGGGCTTCATGGAGTGCGCGAGTCCCTCGCGCTTTCGTAGCGAGACACGGACTGCCACGGAGCCGCCCGGATCCTGGTCAGCTCCTACAACAGCCCCGAACACGTCGATCTCGCGTCCTCCCCCATTGGGGACACGTCACACCGAAAGGGGAATTCCTACCCAGATAGTTTATCCAGAGCGTGAGAGGCAGTTCCGCGGTTGAAGTAGCGCGCGAGCGTCCTGAAGTGCGCGAGTCCCTCGCGCATTTGTAGCAAGACGCGGACTGCCACGGAGCCGCCCGGGTCCCGATCAGCCCCCCAACCGCCCCGAACACGCCGATCTCGAGTTGCAGCATTCCTTCCCCTGTACATCCCCTGATTAGGGACATGTCTCACCCCGTTCACCTTCCGCGTTGGGGACACGTTCCATCGAGATTGGAATCTCCTTCCCCCCCGGGCCCATCTACGGAAGTCCTTGGCCTGGAAACGAGTGCCGTCCTTCTCCGTGCCGGAAACTCCCCCGCCATTCGCCTTCTGAGCACAAGCCGCCCGTCGCTGAAGGTTCTGGAGCCATGGCAGGGTCCTCGCCGAATGAGGACCCGGAGATACCTGGCGCCGCCGGAGGCGGCGGTGGCCTACTACCACTGC